>NZ_CP008941.1:1425000-1700000 GCF_000742835.1 Candidatus Paracaedibacter acanthamoebae
TAAACTTAGCAGATGACTGTCCCGCCCCCTTATGGAAAGTGTATGAATATGCTCACACTCTCCTGAATTTCCCTGTTCCAGAGTTGACCCCTTATGATAAAGCGGATCTGTCCCTAAGAATGCGGGAATTTTTTTCTGAGAATAAAAGAATTAAAAATGATCTGATTAAGCAAATCTTAAAGGATAGCCTGCTATACCCTACATATAAAGAAGGTTTAGATAATTGTCTTCAATGGCACCTAAAAAAGTCAAAAAAATTAACTTAGCTCTTCAAGGTGGTGGGGCACATGGCGCCTTCACCTGGGGTGTTTTGGATCGTCTCCTGGAAGAAGAAGACCTTGAGATAGAAGGTATTAGCGGCACCAGTGCCGGGGCGATGAATGCTGCAATTCTTGCTCATGGATATGCTGTGGGCGGTCGTCAAAAGGCTAAAGAAGCTCTCCAGTCTTTTTGGTGGGAAATTAGTCTGTTAGGTAAAGTATTCAATCCGATTCGCCAAACTGCTGTTGAAAAATTCGATGAGCCATGGAATCTCGATTGGTCCCTTAGTTATACTTACTATGAGCTGATGAGTCACATTCTTTCTCCCTATCAATCCAATCCAATGAACTTGAATCCCCTTAAATGGGTCCTAGAAAAAAGCATCGATTTCACTGTATTCAAAGACTCAAAAATTAAACTATTTGTCGCAGCAACATCAGTTAGAACTGGCCAACCCAAAATATTCAACCATGCAGAAATCACCGTCGATAGCCTGATGGCATCGGCGTGTATCCCCTTTATATTTCAATCTGTTAAAATTGATGATGAATTTTATTGGGATGGGGGCTATATGGGTAATCCCGTGCTCTGGCCCTTAATTTATAACACAAAAAGTGATGATATTATCTTGGTTCAAATTAACCCCTTGTACCGAGAGCAGATTCCCCAAACGGCCCACGACATTGCCAACCGACTCAATGAAATTACCTTTAATTCAAGCTTAGTTGCCGAAATGCGGGCTATTAATTTTGTTAGTCGCTTGATCTCCCAAGGCAAGTTAAACCCAGATGACTATAAAGATGTGAAAATCCATATGATTACGGATAATGAGGGTATGAAGCAGCTCAATGCTTCAAGCAAACTGAATACTGATTGGGCCTTCTTTAAATATCTAAAAGCTATTGGCCGAGACTCAACAGAACAATGGTTAGCTCAACATAAAAAGGACATTACCGTTCAACCATCAATCAATATCTTTGAAACTTTCCTTAGAAAGAAATAAATTCACAATAAGGGGAGCATTCTTGTTGAAAATAGGGTAAAAAATTGCCTTGATATCACTCACGAAGACATCGTACAAACAACAAATACACGAACCCCTAAACACTTAGTAAAACACAACTAATTGGAATAAATGGACACTCTTAATATTTCTTTAAAAAATTCCAGTTAAGATGAATTTATCATGTACTTTTTAAATATAGCGGATATGAAGCATGCGACGCATTGATCTGTCAAAGTTAAGAGCATTTTACACGGTGGCGCGAGAGGGAAGCATGACAAAAGCTGCTGCAAAAATGAATGTCAGCCAACCCTCTTTAAGTGTCTTAATTGGTGATTTAGAACATAATGTAAGGGCCAAGCTCTTTGAGCGTATCCCTCAAGGGGTTCGCTTAACCCCGCAAGGGGAAAGGTTATTCATTCATGCTAAAAAACTTGTGGATGAGCATGAAGCCTTTGAAAAAATATTTTTCGAACAAGAGGATGAAATAGAAGGTGAACTCAAGATTGTCACCACCCCTTATTTAGGGTCAGAGTGGCTCATATTTAAAATAGAAAAATTCTTAAAAACCTATCCTAAAATAAAAATAAACATTATTGTTCGTGAAGATAAAGATATCTATATTGAAGAAGGAGATATAGCGATCTGTACTCCTATTCACCACCAACCTCATTTGATTCAACAATATCTTTTTACTACTTCTCTTCGAATAGTTTCTAGCCAAGATTATCTTAAAAAGTATGGAATTCCTCGAACGCCTGAAGACTTAGATTCACATCCTATCATTACCTATGGAGGCAGCACTTATAATCCGTATGGTAGCACTAATTGGATTCTTAATCTCGGAAGGGACAAGTATACAGCATCAAGAGAATCTTATATTCAAATTAATTCTCTTCAAGGAATAATTAATGCTGCGCTGGCGGGTTATGGAATTGCAGAAATTCCTGATTTTCCAGGGGTATTACGGCCCGAACTTATAGAAATTAATCTGGTGGAAAATCGACCTCAATTCGATGTAAATTACGTCTTCCATGAGAAGCGTAAGAATTCTAAAATAATTAATTTACTTTTTAAGTATCTACAAAAGTAAAAGTGAGAAAGAGAAAACTCTGTCTCACTTTAAAAAATTATCTTCTAGCAATAGAAATACAATATCCTATTATTGCATGCTGATTTTCGAGTAGTACATCACGCATAATTATTCTCCTTGTTATTGTAATCAACCAAAAGTTGATTCTTGTTATTTTTTTAACCAATCGTTTATTTTAATAACTTCTACCTTCCCTTAAAGTCAACCTACTATGTTAGTAAAAAGAAGAGAATCTTTATAGGGAGCTTAACCACTAAACATTTCCCAGGGCTTGATCCCCAATCAAGTTGAGGACAGGCCCGGGGTCGCGAGATCACCTGAGGAATCCGCTTATCAACGCGAGATCCCGGCTCTTTGGCCAGGAATAGAGAGCCTCTTTCCGGGCAAGTGGAACGCGACCCGGAAACTCGAACTTATAAGGGCTACCGCTTGTTATCTCGAGATCCCGGCTCTTCGGCCGGGAATAGAGAGCCTCTTTCCGAGCAACCGAAGGGCGACCCGGAAACTCGAACTTATAAGGACTACCGCTTGCCGTCTCGAGATCCCGGCTCTTCGGCCGGGAATGAAGAGCCTCTTTCCGGACAAGTGCAAAGAACTTATAAGGACTACCGCTTGTTATCTCGAGATCCCGGCTGGTTCTTCGGCCGGGAATAGAGAGCCTCTTTCCGGACAAGTGCAACGCGACCCGGAAACTCGAACTTATAAGGACTACCGCTTGTTATCTCGAGATCCCGGCTGGTTCTTCGGCCGGAAAGAGGAAACCCGGAGGGAGCGATGGGATACTCTTCCTACCCCCCTGCTTGACAAAAATAATTTTTTTATCATTTTTATCGTTGATTTTTAAAAAATTTATATAATTGGCTTAAAACCTAGCCTTTTCTAAGGAGGTATAAGAAATTCTTATGCGAGAGATATGGCCTTAATATTAGTAATATTTATGGAAATTTATTAATTACAGCACAAGAGGATAATGCTTTTAAAGAAAATGATGGTGAGATAGCGACAAGAGGATGGATATGTTTAGCACCTTACAAAATTACGTTAAATCTTGGCACAAGGAAGAGCTAGTTTTCTCTTATGGGTTAACTTGTTCGGTAACGCCAGGGGGGCTAACATTAACGCTGCAACAAAAGCAGACTGAGTTCTCCTTAACTATAACGATCCAACCCTCTCCTGATTCTTTACGCGTCAGCAGCTTTACTGTTGCAGAAGACCCCCGTTTAGGAGATTTATGTCAGCCACTTTATGATGCCGCGCTTATTGAAATGGTGATTCAAGGCTTAACTCTAATCGTTTTCTGTGCTCACTGTCTTAATAAAGAAGATGTCAATTTTATGATTTCTCTCAAGGATGCTGCTCATCTTACCGCCTTTGAAAATCTGTTTAATTGCGTATCGTCCCATACCACCAACCAAGGAAAACGTCAGCTATTAACCCTGTCGGTATGGCCCCCTTATTCTGAGGGAATATGCGAAAATATTGAAATTATGAAAATTCAATTGCATCAAAAATTATGGGCTTCTCAAAAATCAGACAAATTTTTGCGAGAGTACTTACAAGGCTCTGAAACATCCCTCTTAAGTCTTCTCTTAATTCAGAAAAAAGAAGCACACTCGGAAGAGAGAGGAAATGTTATCTTATTTCCCCTTACATCGAGTCAAAGAACAGCAATTAGATCTATTTAAAAGCATTACAGCTTACTAAGAAGAGGAAGACTCCTCCTTCCTCTGTGTTTAAGTTTTTTATCTTGAGGTAATAATCTTATGATTAATTTAGAATGTCCCCCCATAGAGACCCATATTGGGCGACAATTAAAAAAAAGACGGCTATTTTTAAATATTAAACAGTATGGGTTAGCGAAGCTAATGGATATCACCCCACAGCAGCTTTCTAAATATGAAAAGGGAATTGATCGGATACCAGCGAGTCGTTTGTATCAATTGTGTAAGATTTTGTCTGTCACCCCGAACTTCTTTTTTGAAGGTCTAGACGGAATCTGTTTCTCCTCCATAAAGGAAGAGGTGTGGCTATATTGCGACAATTTAAGTTCAGATTGTAGGTCGTAAGATGCAGCTAGCTGTCTTAGAGGGGAAATTTTATAGAACAGCTAGCCAAATGCTGACCACCTCTGGAAAGGCAAAAACTGCTAGGCTTAGGGTATTAATGGATAAATTTTTAACAAAATCTTGAGTTTTGAGGAGACACAGTGTACAACAATTGCATGAAGTTATATAAATTATTTTTCAATACAACATCGAAGGCCGCTCCTATTTTTGGTGAGGTTTTAGACGAAGTTGTCCTCGCTGTCTCATGGTATGAAATTGATGAAGACACAAATCATTGGGTCCTCGAAGCAACCCTTAATGAGGCAGCTGATTCTGAAGCCGTGCGCCACTTAATTAAGGTTACAGCCATAACTCATGGTCTAGAATCCCCGGAAATGACGCTCGCCGAATTGCCAGATACCGACTGGTTAGAACAAACTTGGAAAAATTTTCCACCCCGTCAAATCGGCAAATTCTTTATTTACGGCAGCCATGCCAAAACAGAAATACCCGCAGATTTAATCGGTCTTGAGATTAATGCTGCGACAGCCTTTGGCTCGGGCGAGCATGAAACCACCACAGCCTGTATTGAAGCCTTAACAAAAATGCATCGCCAAAATCGCCCCTTCAAAACACCTCTCGACATGGGATGTGGATCGGGTATTTTAGCCATGGTCATTGCTAAACTTTGGGACGTCCCCGTCCTTGCTGTTGACAATGATCCTGAATCCGTTCGGGTTGCGGCAGCCAATGCTGACATGAACGGTTGTGCCAATCTTATTACCACGCTCTGTAATGATGGATTTGCCGGCACAATCGTAAAGGAAAAGGGTCCGTTTGATCTCGTCGCTGCGAATATTTTGGCAGCCCCGTTATGCGATATGGCCCCTGACATGGCAGACTGTGTTGCAATCGCCGGGCGTATTGTCCTCTCTGGCCTTCTCACCCGTCAAATAAATGATGTTCGTCAGGCCTATGAAGCCGTCGGTTTTAAATTTATTGAACAACACCTCATTGGTGATTGGGCAGCGTTGGTTTTAGAAAGATGAAAAAACTATATATCATGCGTCATGCCTCCGCTGTTGCTAATGCTTCTAACAGAGTCTCTGATAAAGAGCGTCCTTTAAATTTTGAAGGGCGCCAACAATTGGCTAATTTACTGGTTAGCGCCCTTGGACTGTTCGATGAAGTAACGCATGTATTGTGCTCTACCGCCACCCGCACAAAGCTAACTAGTGCAGGCTTAAGGGAAATTCTCCCCATCCAAACCAATTATCAGTTCTTAGATAACTTGTATCATGCTTCTGCTTACAGCATCCTAGAAGAAGTAAAATTATTGCCGAATGAAGCAAGGGATGTCCTAGTCATTGCTCACAATCCAGGGGTTTCACAATTCGCCAACCTCGCCAACCCTGAGATGACTCTCGCTATGGGAACGGCCCAAATTGCCATTTATGATATTCATTCATCGGATTGGCAAGCCTTAGAATTTTCTGACTGTCAATTTAGAAAAGTTATGTAATGGTTAGGCGTTTCACTTTAGGAATAATATCTATTGCTTTCATTTCACAAGGAAGCAGTCATGATTTAAGGAATAATTTAGACTCTCCTTGTCCAAAAATCTTTACAGAAGAGGAGAAATTAAAAGCCTAAAAAGAATTAGAAAAAGCGAAAAATGATTACTGGCAAGAATTAGATAAATTCAGGCCTTTACCAGCCCTGCCCTCCTTTACCTCTCGAGATCCTCAACATGACTTTATTTTTACGAGACCGAGTGTTCTGAGAACCAAGGCCCTCTATGAAGAAGCTTTACGGCGTTTTCAGAATATCCAAGCCTCAGAGTCTAAAAAATAGTAGCTTTTTAAGCGTCAAAGCATTGTCCATCTTCTAACTCTGCACTTCTTGCCATAACATAGTTAATTGTGCTGGCTGGCTGAGACGATGATCTCCATCCTTAATCAATCGAACTTGAACATCGCAAGAGGTCAGTAAATTCATAATTCGGAGAGAAGTTTCATAGGGGACGTCATGATCCGCCGTTCCATGCAGCAATCGCACCGGCAGATTACAATGAATTGAATCTTTCAATAAAAGATTTTTGCGGCCATCTTCAATTAAAACGTAACTTAAAGGCGTCCCTGCCGCATCGTATTCACTCTGCGTTATCAAATGCTTCTGCTCTTGTAATACTTGCTTTTTAGCGGGCGACAATTTTTCCCAAATTAATTCTTCCGTAAAGTCGGGGGCTGCGGCAATTCCCACAAGCTTGCGGATAAGATGAGGTCGTTGGATAGCGAGTAACAACATTAACCAGCCACCCATACTGGATCCAACGACAATTAAATCTTGGGCTTTTACAGCATCAATGACAGCAAGAATATCCCCCAACCAAGAGGATATTGTCCCTTGCAGAAATTCGCCGCTCGATTGACCATGACCAGAATAGTCTAAACTTAAAAAACCATATTGGTGGCGAGCTGCTTGTTCCTTTAGAAAAACAGCCTTAGCCCCCGACATATCAGAAAAATAACCAGGTAAGAATAAAATTGTCGGACGCCCTGGCATAGGTATAAATGCATAAGCTAACTCATATGAATGATGCGTTATAAATTGAGGTGTCATGGTCTATAAAACTTAAGTAAGAAATGGATAGAGGTATGGAGATTACAACAAATTTTGCCTTGGGATGCAACATACCAGTCTCAATAATTAAACTTGGCCCACATTTTGGACAATGGCTGAAGGATGAATTTCATTTTGCCCTAGAACCATAACAGATGGACGAACCCGAGCAATGATAGAACGTACATAAGGGCGCAAGGTTGGATTGACCACCAATACCGCTTGATCCCCCATCATCGAAATCCGATCAAACGTCGTTTTAAAAGCAGCTATAAACTCTTGTATTTGACTTGGTGACAAAGCCAATTGACGCACTTCACCTTCCCCCAAAAGAGCATCATTCATTGCTTGATCCCATTTAACGGTCAACGGTACCATCTTAAGAACATGGTTTTCATCTAGGTTACTATGGGTGATTTGACGCGACAATCGTTGACGGACATGTTCTGTAATAACGGAAACATTGCGTGAATAGCCACACCCTTCGGAAATGGCTTCAATAATTGTCGCAAGATCGCGAATACTAACCCGCTCGCTCACGAGGTTTTGTAAGATCCGTTGAATACCGCCCAAACTAATTTGTGACGGAATCAGATCATTCAGCAATTTCTTATAGGTATCTCCTAACTCATCCAACATCTTTTGAGTTTCAACATACGTCAAAAGTTCAGCAAGGTTTTCCTTCACAATTTCAGTTAAATGGGTCGTCATTACCGTTGAGGCATCCACAATCGTATACCCTAATCGCTCTGCCTCACTCCGCTGACTTTCAGTAATCCAGCAGGCCGGGAGGCCAAAAGTAGGTTCTGTTGTCGCTTCCCCTTCGACCAAAATATCCTCCCCATTCGGGTTCATCACAAGAAAATGATCGGGTCGCAAATCGCCTCGGCCTGCTTCAAGTTCTTTGACGCGAATTAAATAGGACATTCCATTGACTTGAATGTTGTCTTGAATACGAACAGATGGTAAGACAAATCCAATTTCCTGCGCCAACTGTTTGCGCAAGTTCTTAATCTGATCTGTTAGCTTGGTTCCCTTATCCCCATTGAGCAAGGGCAACAACCCGTAACCAATTTCAATACGCAAGTAATCGATGTGACCGGGCACAATCTTTGCTTCTTCGCCAATGGAAACTTCCTCCGCCGGCGCCTTAGCTTTTTCAATAGCCTCCAAAGCTTCTTGCTGAGCCTGAGCTTGACTTTGCATCACACGCCATGCGCCAATGCCGCAAGCGATGGCTAGAATAAAGAATGGAAAACCTGGCATGCCCGGGGTGGATGCCAAAATCATCATTAGGAAAGAGCTAAGCCCTAAAACCGTTGGATTACCACTTAATTGAGAAATGAGGGCCTTATCAGCTGATCCCTCTACACCAGCCTTAGAAACCAGCATACCGGCCGCTGTCGAAACAATTAAAGCGGGAACTTGAGAAACCAGACCATCCCCAACCGTCAAAAGAGTATAGGTGGTCAATGCCTCACCAAAGCTGAGATCCATTTGTCCCACCCCAATAATGATCCCACCGATAATATTAATAAAGGTGATCAGCAATCCCGCAATGGCATCACCGCGCACAAACTTTGCCGCACCATCCATGGATCCAAAGAAATTACTTTCATCTTCCAATAGTTTACGGCGCAGTTTAGCTTCAGATTCATCAATAAGACCTGCACTCAAGTCGGCATCAACTGCCATTTGTTTACCCGGCATCGCATCTAAACTAAACCGGGCCGATACTTCGGCAATACGCCCCGAACCCTTGGTAATAACGACAAAGTTAACGATAATTAAAATAGCAAATACGATAATTCCAATCACGAAATTACCGCCCATCAAAAAACGACCAAAGGCTTCGATAACTTTGCCCGCCGAATGGGCCCCTTCATGTCCATGAGTCAAAATTACGCGGGTTGCAGCCACATCAAGCGCCAACCGGATCATTGTGGATACAAGTAAGACGGTGGGAAACGAGCTAAACTCTAACGGACGTTCAATGAACAAAGCCGTAAACAAAATCATAATGGAAAAGAGAATGGAGAGAGCAAGCGCCATATCCAGCAAAATTGTTGAAACCGGCATGAACAACAAGATCAAAACCGCAACCAGCCCTAAGGCAAAAGCAATGTCTGTTCGCCGCGTTATGCTTGAAAGAGAAAAGCCTTGAGTGATACTGGGTGTTACTGCCATGGATTATCCCCGCATTGATAGACAATTGTTCATTTCTGACGCCTCTCCATATTCCTTTAACTTATTCCTTAAAGTTCTGATGGAAATACCTAAGATATTGGCAGCATGTGTTCGATTCCCCGAACAATGATCAAGTGTATTAAGAATCAATTCTTTTTCCACGCTGGCAACTGTTCTGCCAATTAACAAGATTTTTTCAACGTCACTGCGTGCGGTCACTTGTAAAGATTCTTGCGTCACTTGATCAAACAAATCACTGGCTTCAATCAAATCTCCGGATGATAAAAGGACCGCTCGATGAATGGTGTTTTCTAACTCTCGGACATTTCCCGGCCAGGGATAATTAATTAAGGCTTGGTGCGCCAAAGAAGAAAATGTCTTCTTCGATAAATTATTGAGTTCCGTAAATTTATCAACAAAGAACGACGCCAACGCTTCCACATCTTTTGGACGTTGACGAAGCGGGGGGAGTTGTAAATTAATAACGTTCAGACGATAAAAAAGGTCTTCTCTAAAAACACCCTTTTTACAGGAATCAACTAAATCGCGGTTCGAGGTGGCAATGATCCGAATATTAACCTTAACCGGATCTGTCCCCCCCACCCTGTCAATAACGCGTTCCTGAATAGCCCGTAACAGTTTAGCTTGAAGTCGGATGTCC
Organism: Candidatus Paracaedibacter acanthamoebae; assembly: GCF_000742835.1. Lineage (GTDB taxonomy): Bacteria > Pseudomonadota > Alphaproteobacteria > Paracaedibacterales > Paracaedibacteraceae > Paracaedibacter > Paracaedibacter acanthamoebae. Next base: position 1,434,873 of record NZ_CP008941.1, read on the forward strand.
ATTTCACTGATTTCATCCAATAGCAATGTGCCACCATTGGCTTCTTCAAATTTACCGATACGCCGCGCCAAGGCTCCTGTAAACGCCCCCTTCTCATGACCAAACAATTCAGATTCCAAAAGATTTTCTGGAATAGCGGCACAGTTAACGGAAATAAAGGGTTGCTTTGACCGATTCGATTTTGTGTGAATATAGCGCGCCATGACTTCTTTACCGGTTCCTGATTCCCCCGTGATTAAGATATTGGCTTCACTGGGAGCAACTTTATCCGCCATTTCAATCCACCGTACCATTACAGGATCCCGCGCAATCATATCATATTGATGGTTGCTAATAGCCGACAGGATGGCAGCAATCATCTCAGCTTCTGGGGGGAAAGGAATATAATCGATGGCTCCGGCCCGAATAGCAGCAGCAGCACGTTCTGGATCAGCCTGAATACCACAAGCAACAATTGGAATATTAAAGTGTTCAGCCTGCAGTTGTTTAACCAAGGATTCAACATCATGAATAATGTCAATAAATAATAAATCAGCACTTTGTCCCTTGCGCAGCAGATCCAACGCTTCTTTCATCGTAGCCGTCATTGTCACTTTAGCACCTTTAGCTGTTGCTAAGCGGGCGGCTTCACTAACTTGACCATCAAAGGCACTAATAATCATGACGCGCATGGCGAGGCTCCTTATTTATCTTTCAGACTTAATGATTTCTGTCATGGTAATACCGAGGCGTTCATCAACAATGACAACTTCGCCTCTGGCAACCAATCGATTATTGACATAGATATCAACCGACTCTCCCACACGCCGATCTAATTCAACAACCGCCCCGCGGCCAAGCTTTAGTAACTGGCTGACTGGCATCACAGCCCGTCCCAGTACAGCAGAAATCTGAACTGGAACATTATAGACTGCTGAAAAATCATTAACATCCCCTAACGTTGTTGTATCCCCACCTCCTTGTTCGAGTTCATTAAAACTTGAACTCGCTGGCTGTCCCGTTCCTGCCAGAGAATTCTCATCCGATGCCATCGTTGGATTTTTGTTTTCTTCTTCACTCATTTTATATCTCCTTTATTTCGCTAATCTCATTAATGAGTCGATCGACTTCATCAAGCGTATTTTTTAAGACAACTTCTGCCCCACCGGTAGCCCATGAAAAACGACAATCCATTACACTTAAGGAATCATCCGTTTTTATTTGAATTTCGCCATTGGTAATTAAATCTTTGATTCTTTCACTTAACGATTGAGAAATTTGTGGATTGACAACAATCGACATGGTTGGCTTTCCCAATAGGGTTTGAGTCACTTTTTCCATACAGGTGACAACGCGATCAACCGAGTTTTTTTCGACTTCCGTTAAGCAAATCTTTAAAGCCACTATTTTGGCTAATTGAGCCGCCTCCGAATGAATTATGGCTCTTTTCTCTGATTCTAAATTAACAAAATTAACAAGTTGTTCCTCAAATCCTGCCAGCGCCCGCGCTAAATCAGCTTCAATCAGGTGTTGCTGCGTATTTTTTCCTTCATCTATGCCTTTGCTATAAGCCAACTCACGCATAGCAACGGCCTGATCCTCCGTATATTTAGGTGCATTCTCGTCAATCGGTTTTGGTTTTTCAAAATCGTGATTAAATGTAAATTTTTCAATCATAGTACCTCCTCCCCTATCCGATCAAAGCATCTTCGGCATCACCACCCTTACGGATGACAATTTCACCTCTATTAGCCAGATCTTTTGTGGTAATAACGATATAATTTTGTGCTTCATCCACGTCTTTAACGCGCACCATTCCCATGGATTGCATGTCTTCTCGCATCAATTTTCCAGCACGTTCGGACATATTGCTAAAGAATTTCTCTTTGATAGCATCATTCGCCCCTTTAAGAGCCAATGCCAATTTAGTTTTATCAATAACCCGGACAACGGCTTGAATCCCTTGACTATCCAGCTTGAGCATATCATCAAAGGTGAACATCAAATTCTTGATTCTTTCAGCATCATCAGGACTGCTTTCTTCAAGGTTTCCGATCATTTTTGCTTCGGTTTGACGATCAAGGAAGTTAAAGATTTCAGCCACCAATTCATAAGAATCGCGCTTGCTGGCCTTAGAAATATTGCTCATAAATTCGACTCGTAAGGTCCGTTCAATATCATCGAGTATTTCACGCCGCACACTTTCCATTTTCAACATACGCATGATAACTTCCATCACTAACGAATCAGGTAACAACGTCATAACGCGGGCCGCATGTTCTGGGCGAATCCTTGTTAAAACCACACTAATAGTTTGCGGATATTCGTTTTTTAGATAGTTTGCTAATAACTCTTCATTGATATTGCTTAGCTTATCCCACATTGTGCGACCAGCCGGCCCACTAATTTCTTCCATAATTTGGGCAACTTTTTCCTGTGGTAATGCCTTTGTTAGCAACCGCTTTGTACTTTCAGGCGTACCAATTAAAGCCCCGGTCGTGGATAACTGATCAACAAAATCACTAAACATAACTTCCACCACATTGGACGAGACTTTGCCCAGATTGGTCATGGTCACAGCAATTTCACGGATTTCGGATTCATCTAGGTGTTCAAAAATTCTCTGCACTTGCTCTTCACCCAACGCAAGTAATAGCAAAGAAACCCGTTCCACACCGTTTAGGCTTATGTAGTCTTTTCTTGTTTCCATGGCTCGTCATACATCCAGTTGCGAATAATTGTTACTGCTTCTTCAGGGTGCTTATCAATAATATCACCTATCTTCTTAAGCGAAGACGCTTTCAGGCGACCCTCAATATTTGATACATCGAGCATGTCATCCTCTTCTTGCTCATCAGACGACTGCAATAAATCCAAGTCATTCGGATCCATTCTTGAAAAGTCGGGCAGAGCTCCTTGTGGTCTACCGTTTGCATTGGCAAGTAAGGCTGCAATCTCAGTATCTTCATTAGCAACGCCACTACTTTCAATGACACGCAAGAGAACGGGCCGAACGATCATAATGAGAATTAGAACTCCCACAGCCGCCAATACCAGCAATTCGATAATTTTAGTGACATCCATCTGAGGCAAGAAATTATTTGAATCGTCAGGTTTTACATCTTCTAACTCTGTTTTTGCAAATTGCATATTGATGACTTCGACCTTATCTCCTCGAGCCTCTTTAAACCCTATGGCGGTTTTAACTAATTTGGTAATCTGCTCAAGTTCTTGCGGCGTTCTCGGCACATAGGTTTGCTTACCATCCTTATCCTTGGTATATGTTCCATCCACCAAAACAGCAACAGAGAGGTTCTTAATCTGCCCTGCTTCCTTCTTATGAGTTTCAATCGTACGAGAAATCTCATAATTAATATTCTCATCTGCTCTTTTATTTTTGCTGCCGTTTTGGCCTGCATTAGCATTCTCTGCCGCTGGCAAAGCATTCGCCACGGTCACAGTTCCATCATTTGAGGTCGAAGAGGAATCTTCTTTACTATTAGCGGTTGACCGAGCCACCTGTCCTTCGGGATCATACTTTTCTGAGTTAACAGTGACTTGATCAAAGTCAATGTCTGCGGAAATTTCAGTTCGGACCTTACCGGCCCCTAAAGTTTGTTCTAATAAATTCTCAATTTGCTTTCCCGTGATAGTTTCATACGAGCGCTTGGCTTCTTGCTGAGTTGTCATATTTTGAACAGATCCTTCTCCTTCATTTCCTTTTGCCAACAGCGTTCCACGATCATCAATAATCGAAATACGCTCAGTGGGCAGGCTTGGCACTGCTGAGGCGACTAAATACTGAATGGATTTAACCTGTTGCTCATTGAGACGCATAATACCTTTCATTTTCAACATAATGGAGGCGGATGGGTCAACTTTATCCCGCGAGAATAACTCCCTTTTCGGAACAACCAAATGAACGCGAGCCGCTGCTACACCATTAATAGTTTTGATAGATTTAGTTAATTCCCCTTCCAAAGCTCGCAGCTTATTGATATCGATTAAGCTACCTGACGTGCTTAAAACATCGCCGCGATCAAAAATTTCATAACCGATAACGCCTGCTGATAATATTCCTTCTTGGGCAACATCCATTCTAAGGCGGGCAATTTTTTCTGCTGGCGCGTAAATAGTTGATCCATCAGGACTAAGATTAACCGGGACCCCCATTGCTTCTAATTTTTGTACAATGCGGGCTCCCTCAGCTGGTTCCACTTGAGAATATAGAACAGCCATTCCGCCGGTCGAGGTTTGGGACATTAAATAGATAAAGAATCCGATAACCCCCAGCATAACACTGCCGATGGCAGCCAATCTGATCGGGCCTAGGTTACGGAGTATTTGTATAAATCCGTCCAATTTATCTGACCTTTATGTAAAATTATTTTCATATTACAAGCTCAGATTATGGTACTGGTCTTTAAAAAAGAGTTAATACTAGGAATTTTTTTCCTAGCCATAAAAAAATATAGGAAAATTTTGCGTGATTCCTTTTGCTCTCTTCCACAGACTTAAAACAAATAGAAGAGAAAAAGAAAAAGGTTTTAGCTTTTATTTTCTTAAGAAATTTAATTAACTTTAAAGGGAAATCAATACTTATGGAGGAAATCAGATGCGTACAGATTCTATGACAGTATTTGAAAATAATAATGTAATTATAGCAGCCTTTAAAAACCCCAAAGATGCTGAATCTAATTACCAAAGGTTAATAGATGCAGGGTATGAACAAGAGGCCATAAGTATAATAATGTCTGAGGATATTCATAATGAATACTTTTCTGACAAGGAAAATGTAACCCCCCAGACCATTGGCAATCAATCCTTAGAAGGACTAGGAATCGGTGCTGCCACGGGTGGTATTGTAGGCGGCATCGCAGCAGCCATTGCTGCTATGGGAACAGTCCTATCCTTGCCAGCGCTTGGATTGACAATCAGTGGACCATTAGTAGCGGCCTTAGCAGGAGTTGGAGCTGGCGCCACAACAGGTGGTTTAGTAGGGGCTTTAGTAGGATTAGGCTTAGCAGATGAAAAAGCCCAAACCTTAAAAGAAATGGTAGAGAACGGCTCTATTGTTCTGATTGTTAAAATAGATAATGATGAGGACCGAAATTTAATCCTCAATAATTTAGATGCACCTAACCTTACTCATGAACAATTGATGGCCTAAGTTAAGATATTAGATAACAAAGACCCCTCTCCCCGGGCTTGACCCGGGGTCTCGAGATCATAAGGGCACACGCTTACCATCTCAAGATCCCGGCTCTTCGGCCGGGAATAGAAAGAAAGGTGAGTATGGCCGGGAAGAGGAAGAAAGGTGAGTATGGCCGGGAAGAGGAAGAAAGGTGAGTATGGCCGGGAATAGAAAGAAAGGTGAGTGCAGGCGAGAAAGGGAAGTTTTTTCCGGGCAACCGAAGGGCGACCCGGAATCTCGCTATCATAAAAGCAATCGCCTGTCAGCTCGAGTTCCCGGCTCTACGGCCGGGAAGAGAGTGAAAAATCCATAAATCATAGGGGCACTCTAAAGATGAGATAGCCTTACAAGCACTCAGGAAAAAGATCAATTCAAGCCACGAGACCCCATAGCTAAGAATTTATCATACCGATGACGTAGGAGGGCCTCGCCATCCATATTAGAAAATGTATTAATATAGTGTTCGATTTCCCGGGCAACTGTATTGACCACGGTTTCAGGAGATCGATGGGCACCCCCAACCGGTTCAGGCAAAATTTTATCAGTTATCCCTAACCCATACAAATCCTGAGCCGTTAGTTTTTGGGCTTCTGCTGCCTCAGCCGCTTTTGTCGCACTCCGCCATAAAATGGAAGCGCATCCTTCGGGAGAAATTACGGAATAGATTGAATGTTCAAGCATTAAAACAGCATTGGCCGCCGCAAGGGCAATCGCCCCGCCTGATCCCCCTTCCCCAATAACAATACTAATGAGAGGAACTTTGACACGCAGGCATGTTTCAATACTTCTAGCAATGGCTTCAGCTTGACCGCGTTCTTCTGCATCAATTCCTGGATAAGCCCCCGCCGTATCCACAAACGTGACGATGGGCAAAGCAAATCGATCGGCCATTTCCATCAAGCGAATGGCTTTACGGTATCCTTCAGGTTTAGCCATGCCGAAATTGTGCTTAACACGGCTTTCAAGATCGTTTCCTTTTTGCTGACCAATAACCATAACAGACTTGGACCCAATTTTACCCAGGCCACCAATGATAGCTTGATCATCAGCAAAACACCGATCCCCGGCGAGGGGTAAGAAATCCTTAATGATGCTATTTAAATAGGCAAAAAATTGCGGACGATCAGGATGACGGGCTACTTGAACTTTTTGCCACGGAGTTAGGTTCGAATAAATTTGCCGCAACATCCGATCGACTTTGGACTGCAAGCGAGAAATCTCTTCCACAATATTTAAGTCACCTTGGGATGATAAATGGCGCAATTCTTCTATTTTGCCTTCCATCTCAGCAACAGGCTTTTCAAAGTTCAAGAAAACGGCCATTGTTATTTATCCTTATTTTTCCGTGACAATCGATATAACTGTTGTTGTAACCTATTTTTGCTTTTTTGCCAATGGGTGATGTGTATTGACCAACTTAATAATGTGCTCGGCTGCCACATGCGTATAAACTTGGGTCGTTGAAATATCCACATGACCCAATAGCTTTTGAATGGACATCAGATCAGCCCCTCCTTGCAATAAATGGGTAGCAAAGGCATGCCGCAACACATGAGGAGAGATAACATCCGGGTTCAGCCCTGCTTTCATAGCCAATCCTTTAATCAACTGGAAAAATCTAATTCGCGTTAGGTATCCCTCTTTTCCATTGGAAGGGAACAACCACGGACTGGTCTTCTGGCTGGCTGGAATAAATTCATCTCTCACCCTTAAATAATCCTCTAAAGCGTCGATGGCTGGCTGCCCTAAAGGCACTAAACGTTCTCGCCCCCCCTTCCCCTTGATATGAATCATTTGAGTCCGCCGCAAGAGCTGAGGGTCTTTAGGCAAAACTGACAAGGGTAAACTCACCAATTCTGTCACACGCATCCCGCTGGAATACATAATCTCGAGCATTGCCAGCAATCTTGCCCCACACGAATCTCTTTGTTCATTGGCGGTGGTTAGCAGCAAATCAACATCGGCAATAGACATCGTTTTAGGCAGTGGCCTGCCTAGACGTGGAGATTCCACCGTCTGAGTGGGATCATGATTCATGACTGCCTCACTGAATAAAAAGCGAAAATATTTTCTAAGACATGACAATCGGCGCGCTTGAGTTGCAACCGAACTCTCTCTTTCGACCAAGCCACTTAAATAGTCTAGAATGTCATCTGTTATGATTTGATCAATGGGTTTTTGAATAAATCTATAAAAATCCTGTAAATCACGGTCATACGCCATAAGCGTATTTTTAGCGCACGCTTGTTCTGCAGCCAACATTTCGAGAAAGAGTTCAATTAAATGCCGATCATTTTGGTCGGTGATGTCGACTTTCTGCAATTTGGTCATAGAATAATTGTTCTTGCTGTTTTTGTTTTTTAGATTCTTGCATAATTTCCTTATTCTTGACGAGCTCCATTTTCTTACTTTCTTGGAAATGGTAGCGGACGTCTTCTAAACAGTCGCTAATTTGTAAATCTAATTCTTTAATTTCATGCTGTAATCTATCTAAACTTAATCGCATGTAAGCACCAAATGCAGGCATGGTGAAGGATTCCACTGGATATTGAGCCGCCACAGCACTTTCCAACCTCTCATTTTCTCTTAATTTTGCAATTTTTTCATCAAGGCTATCCCGACGGTTTTGGAGTTCCGACAACTTGAGACGCAATTGATCCAAGTCCATATCCACAAGTCGTCCCAGAATCTCAAATGACCGAATACGCTTTGGCATAATTGGCTCCCCTACAATGAAAATAAAATCTTACTGACTAAGAAATACTATGGAAAAAAGCTACAAGCATCCTACCAAAAGACGGTCGTTAAGTAATTATTTCTCGCAACTGAGAAAAACTTTGATCTAAATCAAAGGACTCCTTATGATGTTGCCCCAAGAAGGCCATCAATTTGGGGTTCATTGTAATCGCTTCATCCACTTGCGCATTACTGCCATGGCGATAGGCCCCTAAGCGAATCATGTCGGCCATGTCTTCATAAATGGATAAATATTGGCGGGCTTGAATAACCATACTTTGCTCTTCCGGCGAATGGCAAGCTGGTACCATTCGCGAAAGGCTTTTCAATATATTAATCGCCGGGTAATGACCGCGCTCAGCAATCGCCCGTTCCAAAACAATGTGTCCATCGAGAATACCGCGCACGGCATCGGCGATCGGTTCATTATGATCATCCCCATCAACCAAGACCGTAAAAAATGCTGTGATATCGCCTTGGTTGATACCCGGCCCCGCCCGTTCCAGCACACGCGCTAATTCCACAAACACGCTGGGTGTGTATCCCTTGGTTGTCGGTGGTTCGCCCGTCGAGAGACCTATTTCACGCTGCGCCATAGCTAAGCGTGTCACACTATCCATTAAGCACAGAACAGATAAGCCTTGATTACGATAATATTCTGCAACCGCCATGGTTGTATAGGCGGCACGTCGACGCATGAGAGGTGACTCATCAGAGGTAGCCACAATCATCACACTCTTTTTAAGTCCTTCTTCACCCAGCGTATCTTCAATAAATTCCCGAACTTCCCGGCCCCGCTCCCCGATTAAACCGATCACACACACATCACATTGGGTATAACGAGCCAGCATTGATAAAAGCATGGATTTCCCCACGCCTGATCCAGCAAAGACCCCAAGCCGCTGTCCTCGACATACCGTCAAAAAGGTATTAACGGCCTTTAAACCTACCCCAATTCGTTCTGACACTTTATGACGTTGATGAGCCGACGGAGGCTGTGCTCGGACAAGAACATCTTCATTTCCCTGTGGCAACAACCCTAATCCATCAACAGGTTCACCTAAACCATTTAGAACACGTCCTAACCATCCCTCACAGGGATTGAGGACTGAATCCTGAAGCTCGAAATCAACCCTTGTGCCGGGATGAATGCCATCCAAAGCCCCATAAGGCATAACGAGAACAAGGTCATCCTCGAAACCAACAATTTCTCCCAGCATCTCCCCGTCCAGAAGCTGAATCCGACACTGCACCCCGACACTAACATGCGTATTATTACCAGCCACCCGAATCAGCAATCCTTGAATCGAACGAACAACGCCATAAAGAATAATTGTGGGAACTTTTTCGATTAATTTAGAAACTGTTAACAACGACATAAATAAATTCTTTCGAGCATAAACCCGCACATTAGCTCAACTTTATCACAAAACGCAATGCCATAGTTAATAATTTATTAAAAATTTAGAAAAATCCGTTAGTTATTTAAAAATAGTTTGCTAAGCTTATACTAAGAGTTGTGTTTAGGGGGAAGAAAGCATTATGAGAATTTTACTTATTGAAGATGATTCAGCGACATCAAAAACCCTTCAGGTTATGTTGAAAAATGAAGGTTTCGTGTGTGATACAACCGATCTAGGTGAAGATGGCCTAGAAATTGGTAAGCTTTACGAATATGACTTAATTATTCTTGACCTGATGTTGCCAGACATTGATGGGTACGAGGTTCTAAAACGTCTCCGCGCCTCCAACGTCAAAACACCAACCCTCATTCTATCGGGTCTAAAAGAGATCGAGGATAAAGTGCGAGCCCTTGGTTTTGGAGCAGATGACTATATCACAAAGCCGTTTAATAAGTCAGAGCTATTAGCCCGCATTCACGCCATTATCCGTAGATCCCATGGTCATTCTGATTCCATTATCAGAACGGGGCGGATGAGCATCAACTTGCGTCAGCACACTGTTACCGTTGATGACAAAATCGTCCACCTAACGGGTAAAGAATACGCGATACTTGAGCTATTATCCTTACGCAAGGGAACAACTTTAACAAAAGAAATGTTCCTTAACCATTTATATGGCGGTATTGATGAGCCAGAACTCAAGATCATTGATGTGTTTATTTGCAAACTACGCCGTAAACTCACAGAAGCATTGGATGGCGTGGACTGCATAGCAACAGTCTGGGGCAGAGGATATGTTCTACAAGATCCTCAGCAAAAACAGTCCTCTGATGTTCGTCAAAGCAAGCCTATTACGGGATCAGAGATGCCCACAAAAGCCAAACAGGAATTAGATTCTAAATTGAGTGCAACCTCTTATAGGTAAGGCTAATATAAGGTCTATTAACTTGGCCGACCTTTCTTTGCAAACCAGCAAAAATGCAAGACTATTGGGGGGTAAATCATTATAAGATTTACCCTTCAACTTTAAATAGGAGGGTGATTTTCTTGTCTATTTAGCTTTATTCCATTGAAAATAATTCATCCATTCGTAACATTAGATTTTGATTATGAGCATTTCTAAAATTTTCATATTCCTCAAGGTTGAATCTGAGTTGTGTTTCTTCGTCCTCTGAAAAGGAAATAAAATCTCGTGTTAGTTTTCTTAGCCCAAAAGGAACTTTCTTTACGATTTTAAATCCCATAGCATCCACAGCAGCAGATTTTCCAACGTCTAACCATGACGCATTAGAATCACAAGTTAGCTCCGCAGCTTCAGTAAAGGGGATGACCTCTTTCGTTATATCCCATAAGAGTTTAATGAAATCTGAGAAAGGATTAGCGACGGGATTCAGCTTTATCATTCCAATTTTGCCCGCAAAACCCTCTCCAATGCCCATCTGCGTCCCTGAAAGATTCAGATAATTAAGATTACCAGCTAAACCAATAACTTTCCCATCCACAAAAAAATATTGGGGTGAATGAAACTGGCTGGATGCGGTAAAGGAACTTTGCCCTCCCCCTGATGGACCATTCAGGCCGCCTCCAACACTAGCCTGTGTGGTTGTGCGGCTAATCCAACTCGACAGGGGAAGGGCAGCGGATTGACGCCTCAGATATTGGTTAATCCTATACTTATCATTTATAAAATCTATATTTAAGACGGATGTTGAAAAAAACAGTATGGGAAAAAGTTCATGGCTTTCCTATTTTTTTATGATTTCGACGCTGGCAACGATCCCTCTCACCTCTTCAACCTTAAGTCGAATTTCCTCCCCCTTCAAATTTTGGCAAGACAGCCAAATGCTTTGTTCCTCCTCCGTTAGAGAGATTTCATTAAGCCCTTCGAAAAAGAAATTTGGTGTTACGCCCAGAATCTGACATAAATCATAGAGGCGACCGGGCAATATTTTAGCTAGGCCAGTTTCATATTTAGACAGCAGTTGCGGGGTCACTTTCATCAATTTAGCTAAATCCCGCTGAGTCAGTTTTAACTCTTCGCGGCGTTTCTTTAATTGCAGGCCCATATGAACCTCTATGGGTACTGTTTTAGATTGAGGCATGTGACGAATTCCTTTTCGCGTTCTTAATACATAAAATTTGATGGAAGAAAATGAATTAGATTTTTATAGAGCGGCTCTCCTTTTCAAAGCTGATGAAAAAGAGATGACATTCTTTTCAGAGGATTCAGTTTCCCTAGGATTGTTTTTCCCATGTGTGTTGAATACATCCACTGCTTGGCGATCAGCACTTTGTAAGTAACGCCTTACTAAGGAATCAGATTTTTGATAACGCCACAATTGATGCTGAAGTTGAATTTTAATGTGCTCTAAAGAATAACAAAATTGATCAGCTTCCGACGGCCAAAGCGACAAGGTTAATATCTGGCATTTTCCTTGCCGCGTCAGACAAGGTTGCACTGAAGAAAATAAGCTTTTTAATAGATCAAAATGAAAGGTTTCTTCATTTGATAAGATAAAACACATCTCGTTTTTATGAAGACTCTGTGCACAAAAGAAGAGAAGCATTAAGCTTTGGATCATCAATTCAATGAGAGCAGCATCATAGAGAGGCTGGCATTGATCCTCTAACCGATCATCTTCTTGCAGGGTGAAATTAGTTACCTGCAAAGCCTCCTCTAAGAAGTGCATTGATACGGTTAAAGAAAAGCCCGTTTGCCTTTGATGCAGCCTTAACGTTGCATCTGATAACCTTCCCTCCCCTTTAATATCATAAGAAAATAACAACTGTTGTTGCTGCCAGGTGGAAACATGCGTTTTTAATTTTTCCAGTAATGCTTTTTTATTAACAAAATTCATAACCAACCCTTTCTAAATACCTATCCATGAACCACTTAACTTTTCTAAGGAATTGGCCATTTTATAACGCCTTTACATCCATGAGGGTTCCCTCTTCCACCAACAATCGAATAGTAATTTTTTCTTTCTCCTTAACACAGATCATCTGCACCTCTTTGCCTTGAGGAGAAAAATCTTCTCGATCTACATAAAAAAAGTTCAGCGGAACTTGTAAAAAATGCCTGAGTTCCAAAAGCCGACTCGCTGGAACGCGATCGATATTTTTCTCATATTTGTGCAGTTGATTGGCACTCACGCCTAACAACTGTGCGAGCTGTTGCTGACTCAGGCCCAGGGCAAGTCGCCGTTCACGCAATTTCTTAGCAATATACAGGTCATGGGTATTATTAGCTCTTTGATGCTTTGTTAAGGTCATAATGTATCTTTCTCTAAATTAAGAATATTACATATATTCCAAATTGGAACATATCACATTATTATAGGTAACAGCAATTTGTATAATAGCAATAGAATGGGCAGAAGTTGTTGGTAATAAGACTTTTAATCTTTAGGAGAATAAAAATAATTTCTTTATAGGAATGTATTAGCGTATTTCTTAGGTGACGGCGGCCATCTTGTAAACACTTGAATGAAAAGGTACAGTTAATATAAAGCTTCCATTTAACTTAAAGCAAAAGAGCAAAATTTATTAGGCTCATGAGAGATAAGTGGCTTTTTATACTTCCTATCCCTTTTCTTCTTACAGTCCGATAAAGCATTAACAATGTCTGGCAACATAGAGAAATTTTAGAAAAAAATCTCCTTTTAACAATCAACAATAGTTCTTAAATGGCATTATGCTTAACTACCATGGTCCTTCAAAAGGAGCCTAAAAAGGGTGAGATTTCAATGATACAATCATACTTATGCAAAGTTACCTATCCCTTACTTTTCCTCATAACCCTCTCTCTTGGGTACAGTATGGAAATAGAAGAAGAGCACAGTATACTTTCTACTCAGCTAAACTTACTTAATTTGCCAGATGAAGTATCCTTGAGGGTTTTTTCATTTTTACCTTCGCCTTCTTTGGCTAATATGAGTACCACCTGTAAGAAATACTTTACTCTTACAGAAGACAAAAGATTCCTTACTCCTCATGTAAATGAACAATTAGAATCTAATAAAAATGAAAGTCCTTTCTGAAGAAGAAAATCTACAAGAATTGTTTAACCTTATAAAAGAGGATACTACGAGCGCTACAAAAGACTCTTCCCCCCCTCTGAAGAGGCGTCGAAGGAATGAGGAGGATATAAAAAAAATTACTTCTCTTATAAAATTTTCCAATCTTGTTCAGAGTTGTTGGGAGGAAATATATAGCTTACCTGAACAAGGTAACTCTCAACATTTAAAAAGAGCACTAAACTTCTCTTCACCGTGGCAATTTTTAAGTCATTTACACAAGTTCTCTCAAGCCTCAAGCAATCTCATTACTCACCTTACTCAACTCATGGAGGGTTACAACAACCCTAAGAGAGAATTTAGGAAATTACTGACTATAGGCGGGTATGCAAAAGACCTTCTTCTAGAAGAATTAGATCGCAATAAGTATCTCTCTGCAAGTCGGCTTTATTTTGGTCTGCCCCCTGAAGTCATTATTGTTATTGCCTGTAATGCTGCTTATCTTTTCCCACAAAAGATAACCGGAAAAGAGTATGTCGCTGTTGCTAAGTCATGCCTTAAATTAGAGCCTGTCGACCTAACCTTAAGAATAAAGGTAATTAAAGATAACATAGATAATCTATTTACAGAGTCTATGAAATATAAAAAAGATTATAGAGACTTTGTTGCAGCTTATCTTAAATTAAAGCCCGACACCTTATTGGCTTTGGCACCTCAGATAAAAACTTTATGGGAAAATAACCCTCATTTGGATAAATCATCAATTCAACAACTTATCAAAGTATTCAAAGTTTTACCAACTGAGACTGTTTCAAACTTTAGCATTCTTATGCAGCAGTTTTCTCAGTATTCTCCTCACCTCCATAATATTATTAACGCGTGCAAGCGCTTAAGAACAGACCAATTAATGGATGTGACAAAACATGCAAAATTCCTTTTTACTGACAATATGCATGAGCATGCTGTCTTTTGCATTCTTTCTGCTGCTAGCAATTCTTCTGCGGAGACTCTCATTCCTCTGATAAAAGCTGTTGAACAATATGCTCCTCACTTCCTTACTCAACCTTACGTCGGGTATGAATGCCTTGAAGTTTGTCTCAAATCAACTCCTCAATGGATTAAAAGTTTTATTCCTTATGCAACACCTGACCTTTTGACAGAAACTTATGAGGATGAAAGAGAAGAAATTATGAATATGAGTCTCAAATTAACACCTGAGGAGCTGAACACACGTATGGAAGCGATCAAGCGTCATAACTACCCTCGTTCCTTTGAAAAATTATTTGGAATAGAATATGGCCGTGCTTTAAAAAATTGTATAAATTTAACCGCTGAACAAATGGAAGCTATAACCACCTATGGCCCAAGCTTTTTACCCGAAAACTTATCTTATCAGATTCAGTTAAGGATTTTAAAAGCTTGTATGCGAGCCACTCCTGAACAGATTAGCACCCTCGCAACTCATATTAAGGATTTCCACTTAGAGAAAAGATCAGACTCTCTCTGGAACCTTATAATTAGCCATAGTTTAAGATTGACACCAGAAGAAATCATAAGTATTGCAAGCCAAGCACAAAATACTCTTACTCCTGAGATGAGTAGCTCAGACTTTGAAAAACATCTTAAAACACTTTTTAAAATTCCCCAGCAGTGGAGGTACTAGAAGAGGGAGAGGAAAAGGTAAGTAATATAAATTTATTGATACTCCCTTAATAACCTCAAAGGACTCCTTAATCCTTTAGGGTTAAGTATCCTGATCAATTAATATAATTAGGCGGCTCCTTGAATTCTAAAAATAAGCAAGATAAACTCAGCCAATTTAAAATCCGCAGTAAAAATGTTTCCTTTATAAGCATATATTAAATTGTTCCTGAAGCAGCGGTCGACAACTTGTCAACACGTCAATGAAAAGGTACAGTTAATATAAACCCTGAAAAAAGGCAGACAGCCATGGATAGAAATCAACTCTTAGCTTTCTACTATACCATTACCTTGGGATCGACCGGTCAAGCTGCTGATAAATTAGGATTTACAGCTTCTTGGATAACAAAACTTTTGCAAAAGCTTGAACAAGAAGTCGGACATCAGCTTTTAACAAAAAAGGGGAAACATCTAGTTTTAACTGAAAAGGGTGATATCTTTTTAAAAGATGCGAAGACGATTCTTGATCAATATGATCTTGCTTTAAAGAAAATGCAGCGGCTTTCTGATCGTGCGGAAGGGGCGTTTACTCTGTCGCTTCCGCCTTTTATCAGCAGCTTATGGCTCATTGAGGCAATAACACCTTTCTTAAATAATAACCCACAAATTTCTCTTGATATTAAAAGCTTGAGAGAAACACCCGATTTTAAGGCCGGCGAGGTAGACGTTGATATTCGGAACATCAACCCCCTCTTTCTCAACCAGGCAGAAATTAATGCTCACTATTTAACAACCTATAAGTTTCGGTTGTATGCGAGCCAGGCTTATGTAGAGGAAAAAGGCATGCCTCAAAGCATTCATGACCTTGACTCTCATACGCTAATTTCCTTTACGGAGGACGGCCTATTCCCTCACACTTATGAACCTCAAGCGATCAAATGCAAACAGCACCTGATTATTGATTGCCCCTTGGCAATTGCGCATGCTGTAGAAAATAATGTAGGGATCGGCCCTCTTCTTCCCCATATTGCCCGTCTTAGCCAGCAGTCCGTTGTTCCCATTCTCCATAATCAGCTAAGGCAGTCGCTTAATATATATTATACTTATCCGGCATCCTTAACTCAAAATCGCATGGTGCAAGATTTTTACAATTACTTGCAAAGCCTACCGGAAGATTTTCTAAAAGGCAGAGAAACTTTAATGGCTAAGAGGTAAAAAATTTTAAATCTAGACCACGATTTTTAATGTCCTTTTTTCTCAACCTTAGATTGATAGCTTCAACTGCGGGTATTGACGGATTAGGTTGATAGTAGGTATATGAGTAAGTGCTAGATTCAATAAAAATTAATGCTCTCTTTTTTAGTAAAATTAGATAGTTAACTTATAAATAAGTGTAAAATTTTAAATTATAAAAACATGAAATAAGAAATAAAAAGTAAGACCAAATGACATACGATATTATTATTATGGGGAATGGTATATTAGGTATATCTACAGCTCTTTCCTTAGCTCTCTTAGACTCCTCATTAGAGATAGGAGTTATTGGCCCTGAAAACAGAGAAGGAGGAGCGAGTGTAGCAGCAGGAGCAATGTTAAATGCTTTTGCTGAGCTTACTTCTACTTCTTTAAAATCTTATGCAGGGCAAGAAAAATTTAATCTCTCCCTTCAAGCTTCTAAACGTTGGGATTCTTGGATAGAAAGAATAAACGATTTTCTAGAACCAGCAAGCCAAGTTACCTATCAAAAAGGCACCTTCCTTCTCCTCAATTCCAAATCTGGTGTGTTAGATTCTGAAAACTTTTATTCTATTCTAAAAGCTCTCCAAGAATATAAAGAACCATATGAAGAAATTAATCCTGCACACATACCTGGCTTATATCCATTAGAAGATTGCCGCCCATTAAGGTCTTTATACCTCCCCAATGAAGGAAGTATAGATTCAGGAAAATTTATAAGGACATTAAAGGATATAGCGAGTACGCATTATAAAATTTCTTTTATTAATGAAAAGGTAAGTTCTTTTAATTTAGAAGGCCATTCAATCATCTCTGTTAATACGGAAAAAGGGGAAACTCTTAGTGCAAAAGATTTTGTTTTATCTATGGGGAGCTACAGTCAGAAATTAATTGATACTCTTCCTCAACTATCAAGAAAAATTCCCAGACTGTTAAGTGGCATGGGATGTTCTGTTGTTGTTAATCAAGACCCCCATAATATTGTTAAGCATGTTATACGAACACCAAACCGTTCTGGGGCCTGCGGATTACATGTAATGCCTCAAGGCCAGGATTTGTATATTGGTGCTACTAATAATGTTTATTGTGAACCTAAAACACAACATAAGGTTGGGTTTACCCATTTTCTTTTAGAATGCGCTTTAGAACAGATAAACCAAAACCTACATAAATCTGATATGAAAACCTGCCATACAGGAAATCGACCAGCAACCCTTGATACATTTCCTTTAATAGGCGAGACCTCTCTCAAGGGTCTCTGGTTGTTAACAGGAACCTATAGAGACGGATTTCATCAATCACCCTTTTTAGGGGATGCTCTTGCGCGAAAAATACTAGGTTTACCAAATGAATTAAATAGTATATTTGCACCCGAAAGATCGCTTATCAAAAATTTTACAAAAGAAGAAAGCATAGAAGAAGCAGTTCGCCATTATATGAGTGGAGCTTATGAACGATCTATGAAACTTCCTAAAGCTGGATGGGATGAAGTATTAAGAGATCTTATCTCTAAAAGAGTCAATTATATTTACGATAGATTAGAAACAGATTTTGGGTTAAGCCCCGATATGATCATGATGTTTGAATTTTCTGATAATTTTGAAGAGAGTTTGGATTATTTTAAAGACTATTTCCAAGGGAACCACCTTCGAAAAAATCTATCAATTCTGTAAAGAAGGAAATTAGCTGGATAAAATTTATTCGCGTACCCACTATAATGCCCTATAAATTTCTTCTGAAAAATTAAATATTTGCTAATGAATTATAGGGTCTAATACATTAAGGTATTCTTATAAGAAGCAGCTACTCATGCTAAAAAACAGCCAATTTAATATGAAATCTCTTCTTGATTTTTTTAAAAAATCCTTCCTTCTTGAATCAGAAATATCCTTAAATATTATCAAAACTTTTGGTTGGTTTGGGGTTATTAACTTTCCTCTTTTTTATCTTCTTCCCCAATACTTGAATAAAGGAAATTATGAATCATTTCTTTTAAGGAGTATTGCATTTGTCCTCTGTCTAGCTACTTCTTTTATCGACAGGTGGCCCTATAAACTGAAAAAGTTTATTCCTTTATTCTGGCATATAACCGTCATTTATTGTCTCCCATTTTTTGGGACCTACATGTTCTTAGAAAATATGGTCTCTATTTCATGGCTTACCAATATTACCATTGGATTGGTCTGGCTAGTGTTAATAACAAATTGGGTTACATTTCTCTTCTTCTTATTGATAGGCGTTTCACTAGGGGCTTTCACCCATTACCTAATCATAGGACCTACTTACCTAGATATGGAAGTTCTTGGAGGTGCTTTTGCTAATTACCTGTGGGCAGTAATCATAGCCGCTATTTTTGCTCAAAGGAAAGAAACGGTTCAAAAAGAAAAACAAAAATCTCTTAAAATGCAAGCAGCTGCTATCGCCCATGAAATGCGAACTCCGTTAGCAGCAATTGAAACAGCAGCTGAAGGGTTACAAATGCATCTGCCAACGCTTATTCATACCCAAGAAATAGCTCAAGAGAAAGACGTTGCGCAATCTTCTATTAATAAAAAGAAATTACAATCACTTGCTGAACTTCCAGATGAAATAAAAGGAACAGCGAGAAGTGCTTTCACTGTTATTGATATGCTTCTCATGAATCTAAAAGAAAATGTACCTGAAACTGTTCCAGAAAAATGTTCCATCTTGCACTGTGTTCAGACTTCTTTGCATGATTATTCTTTAAGAGAGGAAGATAAAAATCTTATCTCTGTAGAAATAAAGCAGGATTTTGAATTTTATGGCTATCCTCTCACCTTTAAGCACGTTCTATTCAATTTACTCAAAAATGCCCTTTATTATCTTAAAGCTGCAAATAAAGGAAAGATCACTATTTGGACAGAAACAGGGGATAAAGTGAACAAGTTATACTTTGAGGATACAGGAAAAGGAATTCCTAAAGACTATCTTCCGCATATTTTTGACCAATTTTCCGCTCGCACTGTTCATGGCACGGGGGTTGGCCTTGCCTTTTGCAAGATGGTTATGACTAAGTTAGGCGGCGATATTACCTGTGCCTCTGTGGAGGGAGAATTCACCAGATTCACCTTAACCTTCCCTGTTTTGATGGAAGACAAGCCGCCGTATTAAGGGCCCCGCCTCTCACCTGGCTTCTTGAGATTGTTCAAATGAGTAAAGATTAAGGTCCTTTTCAAGGCCGGGATGAGAAACATACGCCACATAATAAGGCTGATTACCCTCTATAATATCAAGCGAATGAATATGATTTTTCCAATTATGGACATCAATATCTATAAAACTTTCACCGTAAAAAGGAAAGCACATAGTTTTACGGTTTTCTTCTATATCTTTTGTTAACGCTGCATAGGCGGGGTCTTCTAAATCAATAAGATCCCTAAGAATTGCATGTGTATTGATCTGGTTATCTTCTAATGTTTCGGCTGTAAAGGCATAAAGTGTGCTTAATTCGCCTTTCCGAGAGATGCAAATAAATCCCCCAACCACTTCGTTAATATAATATTCACATATGTTGTGTTTTTTTACTAACGCATCAAAATATTTGATAAAAACTGGATCGTAGAAAGCGGTTTCTTCGGGATTTGTAGAATTAATCTCCTTAAACACACTTCCAACCAAAACATCTGTTAGCGTTCTAAAATAGGCGACTTGACTGGTTTTGATAAAATCATTAATGACTTTGGATTTATTGGGATCTTGCTTCTTAATATAGCCATGAATTAATCCTTTGTTAAAGGCATGAACAGCTAAGTCTTCATCAGCGACACCCGTATACAAGATCTTGCGAATATAAGGATTTTCTATTTTCTCACAAAATTCTAGGCCATTCATTGCCGGCATCTGAAAATCAACGATAACGGTTGAGACTTCCTCA
The DNA here is from genome assembly GCF_000742835.1 of Candidatus Paracaedibacter acanthamoebae. GTDB lineage: Bacteria > Pseudomonadota > Alphaproteobacteria > Paracaedibacterales > Paracaedibacteraceae > Paracaedibacter > Paracaedibacter acanthamoebae. The sequence goes on from NZ_CP008941.1 coordinate 1,454,973, forward strand.
TGGCGTTTTGCATTATACATTGTCTTATACATCTCATAAATTCTTGCTTCAGAAGAAGAAATGTTTGAAGCAATAAAATCGGTAGAAATAGAGCGGTTAATTAATTCTAAGGCCTTGTAAGGATCAGTAAAAAAATCATAATTGGCCACGTCATCATTCAGGAATGAATTAGTAACTTTTAAAACTCCTCTATCATCATCAACAAAAATAACTGTCGTGGGAAAATAGCAACCTAATAAAGAATTCATTCACTTCACCTCATTCTGTACTCATCACTATTTTGCCAGAAAATAGTTAACAAGCTATATATTTTTTGGAATATGGGGGAAGTCTGTTTCATAAACAGGGGATCAAGAGATAGGATGGATAATAGATCTAGAAAGCTGGGAAAACGCTTATTTAATTACATATGAGCAAGTTACCAAAAAAATCCCTCTTTAATTAAAAAGAGGGAAAATTTTTCCAAAAGCTATCACAGGCTATTTGAAATTTTTTGCAACATACTCAGCTAAGCTTTTAAAGGAAGTATTTCCCGTGGAATTTTATCCTTCTTCTGTGTACCGAATTACATCCAAAATAGCCAACCGCTTAGAACAAGAATTAGGAAAGGAGAAAGCTATGTTCATTGGAGCTATTCTCAAAAGTTGGTGACGGAAGGATCAAGCGGCAATTTCATCAGCAGCGGTAACTTCACAACCATCTCGAAATTTGACACCTGAAATGAGTTTTGGCAACTGGTTTTTACCATCCAAGCGTCGCCAGGTTTTTTCCGCATCCTTAATTAGCTTAAAAACCATGATAAAGGCTGTCTCTCGTGACAAACATCCTTTAGATCGTTTGGTGCGGTGCTTGACCGTTGCAAATGTACTTTCAATCGGATTAGTCGTCCGGATATGTTTCCAATGCTCAGCTGGAAAATCATAAAAACTCAGCAATTCCTGGCGATCTTTTTCCAAACAATGCGTTGCTTTGGGATACTTGGCTTGATACTTTTCTATAAACGCATCAAAAGCTTTGTTGGCTTCCTCTTTGCTTTCAGCCATCCAAATATTATGAAGATCAGCTTTAGCTTTACTTTGCAGAGCTTTTGGCATTTTATTCAAAATGTTAGCCGTTTTGTGAACCCAACAGCGTTGGTGCCCAGTTGTCGGCCAAATCTTGCCTAAGGCTCCCCAAAACCCCATAGCCCCACTCCAATGGCTAGTTTAGGAGGGATACAAAGACCTCGAGCCGTCAAATCTAGAAGAAGTTCAGACCAACTTTGGATGCTTTCTCGATAGCCATCTGTAAAGCCAACAAGTTCTTTCTTTCCTTCAGGGGTTGCTCCAATCAGGACTAACATACATTGTTTTTCATGGTCCATAGAGGCTTGAAAATAAACACCGTCAGCCCAAAGGTAGACAGGCATCGTCAAGTTGTTGAGGTAAAAAAGCAATTAATGTAAGATTCTTGCAAAAATAAGGGAAAGACGTTGATTATGCCAGATCATTATAAAGGATACCGTCTTCCCAAAAGTGTTATCGGCTTTGCTGTCCGATACTATTACCGTTATAAGATCAGCTTAAGAGATTTAAGCGAAATGCTTGAGGACAGAGGCTTCTCTGTTACTTACGAAACTATTCGAAATTGGTGTCAAACCTGAGGTCCTGTTTATGCCAGGGGTATTCGCCAGAAAAGAGGATCACCTTTTAAAGACAAATGGCATATCGATGAAGTGAGGGAGAAGAAATGCCAAGTCAGCTATCCGATTTTTAAAGCGAGCACTTAAAAAATTAGGCATGTTTCCGCGCGTCATGGTGACAGCTAAGTTGAGAAGCTATAACAAGGCCCATAGGGTTTTACTCAAATCTGCGGAGCATCGATCTCACAAACGCTTGAACAATAGAATAGAAAATAGTCATCAACCGACAAGAGAAAAAGAGAGACAAATGAGAGGTTTTAAAAGTGTGTCAAGCGCTCAAAGGTTTTTAAGTAGTATGGGAGCTTTTCTTAATCTTTTAAAAGTAGGACGGTATAAACAGAGCGCCAAAGAGTATCAACAAAAGTTTATTCAATCCATTGATATCTTTAATGAGATTGTGGCTTCACACCACCATTATGCCTAATAAGAAAGTCAGAAGGAACGTCTATTTTGTTCCCTCTAAACAACTTGACGGCACCCTTTTAGGATTACTTCCTGAATTAGGGACCCTTAATCGACGCCAAATAGCGAATCTTGCAGGACTGGCTCCTCATCCTTGTGAAAGTGGGAAAACAGTGGGCTATAGAAGGACGAAAGGAGGCAGAGTCGATGTTAAACGCATCCTCTTTATGGCTGCTATGACAGCGAGAAGAACCGATAGTCCTCTTAAGGCTTTCTATGAAAATCTTATCAAAAGAGGTAAAAAGAAAATGGTCGCTTTGACGGCCCTTATGCGTAAAATCGTCATCATTGCTAATGCTAAACTTAAATCTTTACGCACATAGTTGATGACAGCACCGATGACGGTGCTGCAAGAACAGCTCTCGACAAAGACTTCGTGTCACAGCCTCAACTTTGGAATCGTAGCCTAGAAGGAATTTTTATTGCGTTTTTACATATCCAATTTAATACCTCATCTCTGTCTCCTGAGTATTGCAGGCAGTCCTTAATGCCCAGATCTTGTTTAAATTTTTGTATTTTAATTTCGTTTTCAGAGTTGGTATTGGAATAATTAAGTAGAAGGATAGGTATATTTTTTCTAATGTTTTCTGATTTTATACTTCTTCCATGCTCCGTCAATATATTGAGGATGTAATTATTAAGTTCAGCATTATACTTATCTTCACAGTAATCAAAGAGGATTAAGGAGGTATTTTTAAGGTGAGAGCTTACAGTTAAAATATCGAGTTTCTCTGGCGCTCCCCATATTTCCATAATTATTTTTTTATTTTTATATAAAAAAGGTGTTGGACCAATAAGGAAGCCACCTCTCCCACCTCTTCCAACGTTACCGATTCTCCTACCTTGAGCTAGAACTGGCATCAGTTTACGGCGTTGGTCACCATAATATCCAATCATAAAAACTTTAATTCTTTCTGGAAGGAAGAAAGCTTCATAATGATCTATAAGAAACTCTCTGAAAAATTTGTTAAGCAGCATAAACTTTGCCAAGTCTGCTTTGTTCACAAAAGAAAAAATATGCAAAAGCAGTTCGTTTGGCAAAGCAGTAAAGCTAGGGAAGGTTGTGTAAGTTTTATAAGCTGGAAGCCTTACTGTTAAATAAAGCGTTTGGTCATTCAGCGGTTTTATTTCTAATGTCTTTAAACGCTTATCCCCAAAGAAATCGGCGTATTTGAGTTTGGGGGCTGTTAGGCGAAGTATTTCTAACAACGGGCATTCTGCAGCTTCTAAAGTACGCAGTAGAGGGGCATTAAGGCGAATATCTTTCAAAGCTTTACAGCCTTGGAGGGTTAAGGTTTTAAGGAAAGGGGCATGTAATTGCTCTCTTGTAAGGGTCGCATTGGTCGAAAAACCCGAAAGCTGGGAACAGTAACTAAGATCTAGGTACCGTACATGCGTAAGAGATAATGTTTGCAATGCCTTAATACTTAAAGCTCTACAATAAGCTAATTTTATGGTCCGCAAAATTTTGGTTCTTAAGGCATCAACTAAAGCTTGTTGCTGAGGAAAACTTAACTCCTTAAGATCTAGCTGCCTTAAAAGGGATTCTTGAATGCCTTCCGTTTGCAACTTTCTGAAAAAATCAGGATGGATGCTCGAAGCGCTTTGTAGGATTGCTGTAAAAAGGGTGTGTTCATGTTGGATGGTTTCCAGTTCTTTTAAGGCATCCATGGGCCCATAACGCCCTTCCAAAAGATGCTTTTGGAGAACCTCCTTTTGCGGAATATGACAAGATTCTAACAATCGGGCCAGGGTAGCTGAGGATACGATCGTATTATTTTTGGTGTCCTTTTCATAATTATCACCGTCTGTCAGCTCAAAACGCTCTTCTGGCGTTAAGGTTGAGTTTGCCAGCACTGCCTTGTAGCGTGCACTTAAGGGTTCTTCCAGCAATTCTAAAAGATCAAAGTGGGTGAGAGATTTTCCTTCTTGTTGTGGATTCAAAGCTTTTTGCATTCTAACCATTTTGGTATAAAGGGTACGAATCATGCCGGGGGCAAAGGAAGTTCCTATAACTGTATCACGTCCTTGCGTCAGTGCTCTAATCTCACGTCTAGAAAAAAGGGCATTAATGGACTTATTATGGTGATCAAGGCTTATGAGCCACGGCTTTATTATGTCAAAAGGATCGATATGAATAAACTTCCTTATGACATTGGGATGAATTGGATCTTTCATCTGATTCAAGCAATAAAGAATCGTTTGCACTTGGAGAGAAAATTTTGTGAAGATTTTTGTCCCAAACCAACCATCCTTAATCTCCTCAGCGATCGCCGGCACAAAAGAATGGTCATGATCAATAGACGTTATACGATAACGAAGCTCCCCTTCAGAATTCAGAAAAGGAGAAAGGATATAATTGGCAGGGCTACCATCTCCAGGATTAATTAGCATGGCCATTATAATAGCTGCAGAGACGCTCTCTGAATCCAGCTTTTTAAAAATCTCTTTTGGTGTGGGCGGATTGATTCTATCTTCCTTCGGGTGCAGCATATCCCATAATGTTTCCCCCGATACAGCTTGGATAAGAAGAACCGGGTGCCCCATAAGCTCAGCCATTTCTACGTAAGGGGCATTCCCCTCATCAATTAAGGATCTAATCAGTCGTCCAACCGATAACTCCGTACCGCTACCTTCAGGGGCAAATTTAACATAAAGGCTTCTCCCCTGGATTTCTACTTTAGGCACGCAACGTTTGCCATGTTGATTAGATTTGCAGGGATTTCCACGCTCATCAAACAATTGCCTATAAGCAGATTCTAAGACTATTCTTTTACCTTCACTCACTGTATTAAGAACCCCCCATGAAGCTTCCGATGAGGAGCAAGGAAAAACCGTATCTAAGGTCATTTTCCAACCATATTTAGGGTTACGGGCTTCCAGGGTTTCCAGGGTTTTGGCCATGTCTTGTTTTGGATGGGGTGTTAAAGTTTGGGTATAGCGCTGTAGGCTTGAGGCTCTAGCTTTTTTACCCGCCCCCAAGGAAACCAACTTAATAATCAAGGAATGATCCTTTGATTTTACGGCCTTGTCTAAAGGCGTTTCTTGTGATTTATCTTGAATCTCTAAATAAGCACCTAAGTTAAATAAGGCATCTATTTGTTCTAAAACCTTGGATTTTTGTCCGTGAGTAACAGCATGATGCAGGGCTGTCCCTCCTTCTTCATCCTGGGCATTGATATCGGCGTTTGTTTTTTCAACTAAGACCCGAATAGCCTTGTCGCTCGCTCCTTCCCTAACCATATTAAAGAGGAGTTGCCGATCATCCCAAGAAGAGTGTAGTTGGTCGGGCCATACCCCTATGTCTGCAATACGTTCCAGCCACTCTAACTGCTGTGCAAAAGAATAATCGTGCAAGTTTGTCGTGGCAATCAACTCCTTCATGGTCTGCTCAAGCGTAAGGGTGGCAGGTTGTTCTAGAAATGATTTCGACTCTAACGTCTGCAACAATTCGTCATCGCTTGCATGAGGATCTTCCTCTATCAAGGTTTCAAAATCCCATTCTGGCCCCCAGGTCTGATAAAGAGAGGCTATTCGATCGAGAGGAAGAGGGTGCTTTCTTGATAAAGACGCGTAATAGCGGCTGGCAAACGGATGAAGATGATTAAACAGTTCTTGGTGAGTCAGGCTAGGGTTTGATAACAGCTGCTGCATCCTCATAAATCTTTGATGCATCTGACTCATCCAGCCAGGCACAAATTTCAAGGGGAGCTCTAAAGAATCTTGGGCCTGCTCCTTCAATCGAGCCAGATCCGATGTATTGAGTAAGCCTGCCTCAATAAAGAAGACGTCCCTGTTTTCATGGCCTTTAAGATCGACAAGCCAATTGAGGAGCAATAAGCCAGGCATAGGCTGTTGAATTTTTTTTCTGACGGGCTCAGCAATGGAATCCATCATCAAGGGCAAGGTGTACAGAATATTCTTGGCCCTGACCTCATGTCGTCCAGAGTTTTTCTTCTTCTTAAGCTCCAGGCTTTCTAACGCTTGATCATTATCAATGCCAATAATGCGATAAGTCTCATCAACTATGAGGTTATCCGCTTTGTAATCTGTCGGTATAAGCAACAGACTACACAAAACATGGCGACTAAAGCTTTCCTTATCGAGTTGATTGATATAAGCCACAGGATCGGAACTCTTCTCTGCCTCTTCCAAAAATTCTTCCAAGGTTTTTCCCGACATATAAAGAGATCCTTGAAGGAACAACGGTCTTTCTTGTTGCGCTAAATGAAACCTTTGTTCCAATCGTGGAAAGCGCTTAAAAACCTCCTGAGTGGAGGAAATACCGTGTTGCTTCTTTATTTCTAAAAGCTCTTTTCTTTCAGGAGAGCTGCCCATATCGGGCGGCAGAATAGGCAAACAGTTTAAGATCAATAAATGGGTCGGAGAAACCCCCGTACCCATCACTCTCTGATAAAATTGGTAAACCGCCCTTTCTTTAGCCGGCCTCAATAAACCGGAGTCATTGTCGACCTTAAAATAAACACCGCCCTGCTCTCCCCCAATACTTAAGCCTGAACTGTTTTTTCTCTCGTAGTCAAATTCTGTTGGATCATAAGAAGCAAACTTATAGGCTTTATCGGTTTCTACCTCATAACACTTAAAATCCTCTCCGATTAACAGCGGCTTTACCTCAAATAAACTTAAAGGAGAGTGCAGACCTAAATCTTTGACCTTATCGACAAGGGTTTGCATAAACTGATGATGAGATTCTATCAGCTTTTGTAACCATCTTTCCACCGGCGTGCCCCGAAACAGGGGCTTATAGTTCTCCAACTCTGCCAGATGAACCTTTAAAGGCTTAAACAGCTCATGGTTAAGACGAGGTGAGGCTCTAAAATCTTCCCGGAGAGAAAAATCGCGTCCCACTCTTAGCTTTCCTTCAGGGGCTGTCATAAGATTGATGAGGGTTTGAAGCTGTTGCTGTTGGGGAGGAGAAAGGGTTGCCTCTAACCAGTAGTGGTAAAGTTTTATCTTCGTTCGTTGATAAAAGGCAGGCTGAAAGAGTTGAGAGATAATCCGGTTTTTTAACGCCTCCCTTTCTGGATCGGCTTCTAGACCTTCAAAAGCTGGAGAGACCTCTGGCCGACTGGATCGATGATCAGCATCATTTTCTCTTTCCGTCTCAACTTGACTACGCCTTTGAGCAGGCCGGGGGGTAGGGGAGGAAGGAAATTGAGGCGTATAAAGAGATTCTACGCAGTCTTCTTCCTTTTCCATGGCTTGACCTGCAGGGATCAAGGCTTCAAGAAAAATAACATTGATCATTAAAGAACCCGTGATTTTCTTTATCCAAGTCGATAGAGATAGTCTTCTTATTACCTGCTTTTTTTTAAGGCCGTGAGTCATTATTCTTTCCTTATTACTTTTTAATTTTGGGTTCCCATCCTCATTCCTTTAAGGAATGAGCTCAACCGCCCAGTTCTAATTAACCTTTTCACTTAAGGTTCTGGCAATATTTTCCAATTCTACTCGCAGTGCCCAAAATCTTTTTATAAAGAACCTCTAAATCGGTTTGAGGAGTTGCCATTACCTGGTCAGAAAAACGGTTACAGTGATTTTTCTCTGTTTTATTGATAAAATGAGCAGGAGGATTTAAAGAGGCAAAAACAACATTATCCCCCCTCTCCCTTGCCTCCCCTCTTACGTGCGATAGGCAAGTGAATAGAAAGGTTTGGGAAATAAACTTATCCTTTAGCATATTAAAGATCTTATTGATTGAGCATACATTTCATAGCCATGCTCTATTACTCCGCAATAATTAAGGAGATTTTTGCAGTTTATTTAACTTTCATACATAAGTTCAGAATCTTAACATAAAAGGTTAATAAGATCATACCCAGCTAGGTAATTACTGTAGGCTTGCCAAAGGTAACAATGGTTTGTTTGGCTGTACTTACCTAACAATGCTAAGGCTCGGATCATTGTTATAAATCTTAAGCAACCATCCTAACCTTAAACAATGAGTAGAGAGCTCAATAAGTCTTTTATCTCACGAAAATATCTTATCGTCTTTCCTGATTCTCTCTGCACCGGCGAAGAGGCCATGGCTTTGAGTAAAATGGCTTGATTTTGGATACCTTACGTCATCAGGTTGATACAATTATTGAATTTGGAGTGGGAAGCATGTTAACCACTATAGATTTTCATAGGTCATGACTATCCAATGCGTTCTGATTTTCATCTTTCGACCCCTATTACAGACATACCCTAGGCACAGAGCCACAACCTATAGCTTATAATCTGAAAGCCGTTGCTGAATGCCAACCTCGTAAAAGGGTCTTTTTTTGATACTAATCTCAACTAAGCCATTGACTTAGAAAGTCAATGGCTTATAATTAATATATGAAAAGAGATGATACAGGATTTAACTTGGTAACTATTGTGGAAACTACGTTTTTCATCAAAGAGTCCAAGAAACTAATCCATGAAGATGAAATTGGCGAGTTAAAGAATTATTTAGCTACTAACCCAGAAGTTGGTGATGTCATTCCTGGTTTAAGAGGTATTCGCCAAACTTAGATGGCAAGCTAACCAAAAAGGGAAAAGAGGTGGTACCAGGGTTATTTACTTCTTTTACAATTTTGATATGCCACTATTTCTTTTAGATATTTACGTAAAATCAAGAAAAGAAGATCTATCTCCTTCTGAGAAAAAAGAGCTAAATAATTTAGTAGATGAGCTTATTAATGAGTATGGAGTTTAACATGGGTAACAGATTAATTGAATCAATGAAAGAAGCTGTTGAATTTGCGAAAGGTGATAAAAACAAAGGCAAAACGACTAAGCATAAAACGGTAAAAGCTGTGAGTATTCCAGAATCCATAAACCCTCGGGAAGTACGAAAAGCTTTAAATATGACTCAAAAGGAATTTGCTGCTCGTTATGGGTTTAATTTATATACACTTCGCAACTGGGAACATAATAGACGACATCCAGATCAAGCGGTTCTAGCATATCTTTACGCAATATCAAAGCACCCACAAGAAATTGAGAATTCGCTGCGAAATTAGTGTTCTATCTAGGAGGGCATCGTCATCAACTTGTCTATTTGAAATGATATAAGATAAATTTATCAAGATGACTTGATGATCAGAAAGGGACGGCCGTCCCTTTCTGATCGAGGGGGCATATTCGTTATCAACTCGGTTACTCATAACCGTCACATAGAGGGAATTGCCCCCTCTTCGTCTATTTATCGAACAGTTGGCTGAGCTTTTATGCTCGTAGACAAGTAGGATTATGACATGACCCATACCTTTACTGCAACTATCGGGATTGATATATCAAAACAGTACCTAGATCTTTATCATTCAACCCTTAAACAGACTCAGCGTTATCAAAATAATGCTTGTGGATTAAAATTGCTTTCTGCCTTTATTGCTAAAAATACCGTCGATTGTGTTGTTTTTGAACCAAGTGGGGGATATGAAAAGAAATTATTAAAATTCCTTTGTGAAAATGGCATTCCTTTTTCTATGGTTCATGCCCTTCAAGTTAGAAAATTTGCTCAAGCTAAAGGGATAATTGCTAAAACAGACCTCATTGATGCAGCCCTTTTAGCAGAATATGGGCTTAAAATGCAGCCTAAACTGACCTCGATAGAGACTGCTTTAACCTCAAATGACTTAAGATGCTGGGTTCAACGGCGTACTCAAGTAACTAATTTAATCCGTTTGGAGAAACAATACTTAGAGCACCAGGACAATCCGATTATCATAGCGTCTATAAAGAAAAATCTTGACTCTTTAAAGTCTCAGATTTTAACCATTGATCAAGAAATTCAGCGCTGCATTCATGAAACAGATAACTTACAGAGAAAAGCAACCCTTCTCAATACTGAAAAAGGCATAGGAAAGGTCTGTACATCTATCTTACTGTCTCAATTGCCTGAATTAGGTCAACTTAATAACAAAGAAATAGCCGCATTAGTAGGAGTAGCGCCTCACAATCGAGAAAGCGGGTCATGGAAGGGGTATCAAAAAACCTCGGGCGGCAGAAAAACAGTACGCTGTGCTCTTTACATGGCAACGATTTCTGCTAGCCGATACAACTCTAAGATCAAATCTTTTTATGATCGGTTAATTGCCAAGGGTAAAAAGAAAAAGGTTGCCTTAACAGCATGTATGCGCAAGCTTCTGATCATCCTTAATGCTACATTGAAACTGCATTTTTATCATAAAGATGCACAGACTTAAAAAACACAGTTGCTATGTTTGTAAGGACTTAAGCTTAGCATTAGCAATGATGACGATTTTACGCATAAGAGCCGTCAAAGCGACCATTTTCTTTTTACCTCTTTTGATAAGGTTTTCATAAAAAGCCTTAAGAGGACTATCAGTTCTCCTGGCTGTCATAGCAGCCATAAAGAGAATGCGTTTAACATCGACTCTGCCTCCTTTCGTCCTTCTATAGCCCACTGCTTTCCCGCTTTCACAAGGATGAGGAGCTAATCCTGCAAGGTTGGCTATTTGGCGTCGGTTCAGAGTTCCCAGTTCCGGCAGTAATCCCAAAAGAGTGGTGGCTACGATAGGACCGACTCCTGCAATCTCCTGGAGAGTGTGATAGCGCTGGCTAAGAACAGGGTCAGTCTGAAGAAGTTTCTCCAAAAGGCCTTCAATTTCAGTGAGTTGCGTTTCCAAGCAAAGGATAAGAGTCTGATAGCTTTTGAGGATGGCTGGACTGGCGGGCAGGTGCAGACGATTCTTTTCCTGGACAAGCATTTGTTTAAGGTCGAGGCGCCGCTGAATCAGCTCGTAAAGTTGTTGATGATGTTCTTGGCGGGGTTGGAAGAGAGGTAGATGAGCGTGGCGCTCGGAGCCATATCCAGCAAGACCTAAAGCGTCAATACGATCCGATTTTCCCAGTTGTCCCCAAGAGCGGATAAAGTTTTTAACCTTGCGAGTATCGGCTCTATGAACTTTTACTCCCTGCTCTAATAGAAAGAGAGCGAGTCCCAGTTCATAACCTCCTGTCGTTTCTAAAATCACTAAAGCCTCAGATAAATCTTGGTGCTCCGTTAAAAAATTACGCCACCCTAAGGGAGTATTTGGGTATATTGTCGTTATTTTTAGGCCATGGATGGCAACGACAAAGTCTGCTTTGGAGATATCAATCCCAATAAAGCTATGATAAGATGAAATCGTCATAAATGCCTCAAGAGTTTAGAGTATTTCAGATTGTAAGCGGGCGATAAACCCATACAACTATTCAAACGTCTCGAAGGAATTGGGGATGAAGACCCAGATGACGACGGCCTTATAAGCCCATATATGGACGGCCTTTCAACCCCATAACTTTCTTCTCTGCCAAGAAGAAAGTTATTTCCTTCTTAAGCTCTTTATAGCATTAGCCGGACTTACAATATATGGACCGATCCGTATTGCAAGATAAAAATTGTCAACCCTAAGAAGAATATTGCAGTCATATATCCGGTTTCTTAATGAGTTAATTCTTAACTCTAAACTTAAGGAGACCTGCATGTACTTTTTAATGGCTCAATCAAGTTAACGGCAAATTAATAGATCGCCATGACGATGCCTCTTAACTGCACACCCCCCTTCTGGGGCAGCGGCAACAGTGCCCATATTACTCCCCTAGTTCCTCCTTAACCTACCAACTTCTCAAGAATTTGCAACGGAACGAACATTCAAACCGAACCTTTTAATTGGGGATTTGTGTTCAGAACTTTACCTAGACTTTAACAACTTGTTGCGAATAACTTTAATCATTAACCGTAGATCCTTAAAAGGGAGCTCTTTTAGAACTAGATAAATGACCAAGAGACATCAAAGGAAGGGGGACGTATTGGATATTGGATTTCATATCAGCATAAGTGGGCCAAAAGGTTATGCTAATGCGATTATTGAAGCCAACCAATTTAACCTTACAGCAATACAACTATTTGCAAAGAGCCCCAGATGCTGGAGAACTCGTGAATTAAAGCCGTTAGAGGCAGAAAGCTTCCATACAGCCCGGTCAATCAGCCGAATCCGTACAATTGCCATCCATTCATCCTATCTTATTAACCTAGGATCTTCAGGAGATTTATGGAAAAAAAGCATCCAAAGTCTTAAAGACGACCTTGATAAAGCACATATGCTTGGGGTCGAATATATTGTTCTCCATCCGGGGTCACTGGATATTGCACAAATTAGAAAAGGCATTAGTGAGGCTATGGAACAATCGCAAAGCAAGGTAAGAATATTGATAGAAAATGCTGCAGGCGGAGATAAAAGATTAGGAAAAAGATTCGAAGATATTGCAAAATTAATTGAAAATACATCGCTGGGAGTTTGCCTCGATACCTGTCATGCATTTGCTGCAGGCTACCCCCTCCATAAAGATCCAAAAAAATTTCTAGATCAACTTGATTCTCTAATTGGTTTAGAGAATATCCCTCTTCTCCATTTCAACGATTCGCGAGGAGATTTTTCCAGCGGTATTGATCGCCATGCCGGCCTTCTAGAAGGAAAAATTAATGCATCCTTAAAATATTTCTTACAAGATCCTCGGCTTCACGATAAAGCCTTTATTATGGAGGTACCTAAGGAGAAATTTTGCCATAATTTGGAAATTTTCCATAATTGGCAAAATGAAATAAGTGGGTCAGAAAGGCTTACAGGAGAAATTAGCTCTAATGACAGCGCCTGAACACCATAATCAGTTATTTAAAGAATTGGTACAGTGCGACTTATTAAAAAAACAGGTTCTGATGGTATGACCTGAGCGACTATAGAAGATCTGTAAAAGGTCTAATCTAAAGACGCAACAACTAATAAGGATTATACCATGACAATAAAAACATTAGGGATCGATATTGCTAAGCGAGTATTTCAGCTACATGGCGTAGATGCTCATGGAAAGACAGTATTAAAGAAGCGCGTAGGACGTGAGCAATTAATTAGCATTATTGCTAATCTTCCCCATTGTCTTATCGGCATGGAATCATGTAGCGGGTCTCATTATTGGGCTCGACAATTTCAGCGTTTTAGACATGAAGTCAAGTTGATGAGCCCCCAATATGTTAAGCCATATGTTAAGACCAATAAGAATGATGCCAACGACGCTGAGGCTATCTGTGAAGCTGTGACCCGGCCAAATAGGAGATTTGTCCCTATTAAAAATACAGATCAACAAGATATCCAATCTCTGCATCGTTATCGTCAAAGAGTTATTCAACAAAGGACAGCGCTTGCTAACCAGATCAGAGGCCTTCTAAGTGAATATGACCTTGTTGCTCCTCAAGGGATTAGATGTTTGAGAAAGAAACTACCTCAGTTTCTGGAAAACCAGGACAATCAGCTGACGAGCTTAGCGCTTGAAATCTTCTCACAGCTTCACCAAGAACTTCTAGAACTCGACGAAAGAGTTAAAGCTCTGGATCAGCGCATAGCCAAGATTTGTCAGGAAAATGAGTCCTGCCAAAAGATTAAACAAGTTGAAGGCATTGGTCCTTTAACGGCTACAGCTTTGGTTGCTGCTATTGGAGATGTGAGCAACTTTAAAAATGGTCGTCACTTAGCCGCTTGGCTAGGATTAGTTCCTCGTCAATATTCTAGCGGCAATAAAAAGCTTCTGCTTGGGATTAGCAAAAGGGGTGACTGCTACTTAAGAACCTTGCTAATCCATGGAGTGAGAGCCTTTATTAGTCTGGCTAAGAAGCACTCCGATTGGTTAAGGGATCTGATTAAGCGATGTGGTAAGCACAAAGCTTATGTTGCCTTAGCGAATAAGAATGCTCGGATTGTCTGGGCCCTTTTAGCTCACCAAGCCGAATACCGTTCTGCTCATTAGCCGGTAGGCTACCTATAAGATACCTATAAGCTGCAAGGATAACCTACCACCGAGGTTTGCTAGAGTAAAACTAAAAGATGACAAATTGAGTTACCAGCTTCTTGAGATCCTGTTTTGCAACACGGTTTATAAAAACCTCGGTTCTGATAAGGACAAGAAGTGATCGGATACACCATCTGGGTCAGAAGGATAATCTTCACATAAAGACCGAATATATGTCCGCATCTCATATTATCTTTAAAATTAACTCTTGCATTCACGCTCAGGTCATATATGTTGCAAAAATTTTGGGAAAGTAATTTTGTTTCAAATTTTTAAAATTAAATTTGAAATTTTGCGCGTTAGTTTATAAGAAAAGCTTTAAATTATGTCTTGCTTATAAAACATTATTGCACAGTAAAAATTTTTGCAACAGAGCCAATTTATTCTAACAGTACCTGGTGACGTATACCTCTCCTATCCAGAAATCATATTTATCATTAAGAAATTTCCTGTGAGATATACCAAGGTTTCGCTGGCTTGCTGTCTTATTTTTTACTTAAGTGTCTAACTTAAGTAAATTTAACGGATAGGCAAGATTAAATTTTCTTATATTTTTAAAAAGGCTAAAAACTTAATATTTATTATAAGGAAGAAAACAATGGGAAAGAGCTATTTTAATCGGAGGTTAGGAATATTTATTTTAATAAATCTGCTTTCTATGCCTTATGGTGGAGAGTCTTGGAGTGCAGAGTCTTTGGTTGGTTGTTTCCCATTTCTTAAAGACTGTATAGGTGACTCTCAGCTTGAGAATACACAACAGATAGAGAGAGATACAACTCCCCAACCACTACTTGAAATGCGTAGTGTGCATATTTCAAAAAAAGTTACACCTTCTCGCTACCGACCTGAAGCCACTGTATACAAGAAAATAAGGGGAGGTTCCTTACTACCTAAGTTGGACTCTGTAAGGGTCTATGACTACCATGATATTAAGGTAGCAAACTACGAGCCGACACTATCTCCTAAATTCATAGGCTCTCCTATTGGGAGAGATGAAAGGATTAGAATTTATAATACAGACGAATCTCCTTGGCGTATGCACGGCCACTTAGAAATGATATTTCCAAATAAGAAGTTTTATATTGGAAGTGGTACCCTAATAAGCCCCTATCATGTTCTTACTGCAGGGCATTGTTTATACAATTCCGATTACGGTGGGTGGGCAGAATCAATTACCTTTACACCAGGGCAGAATGGAGAACGATCCCCCTTTGGAAGTGTTAGGGTTACCCACCTTATTACGGTAAAAGGATGGGTAGAGGAAGAGAAAGGGGAATGGGATTTTGGAATGCTAATCCTTGATAAAGACATTGGAAATCAAACCGGCTGGTGTGGAATTCTCTCAGGATCGGATAAATATCTACACAATTTGTCTTCTATTAACGTGACAGGTTACCCAGGTTCAGTACAGACAAAGGGATATGAAGAAAGAATAAATGGCACACAGATGTGGACTATGGAGGGAGTGGTAAAGAAAGTAACAGCTGAAACCTTTAGCTATAAGCTTGATACTTCAGGTGGGCAAAGTGGTAGCGGAGTTTGGACAAAACTTGAGAGTCCGTATGGCTATTATTGCACTGGGATACATACCTACGGGTATAGAAAGGGAGAAGAGATCCTTAATCATGCAACACGTATTTCAGATAAAAAATTTGATTGTCTGGTCAATTGGATGGAAGGAAGTCTCCCTAATTAACGTCAGTTCGAGATAAGCATAGGGATGGTTAAGAAATTATCCCGGCACTTAAAATTTGTTACTTTAAGGTATACTTCAAACGGTATCGTCAAGTTATTGAGATGGAGATGTAGTTATTGTAAGATTCTTGCAAAAATAAGAGAAAATCTTTCATCATGCGAGATCATTATAAAGGATATCGTCTTCCCAAAAGTGTTATCGGCTTTGCTGTTCGTTACTATTACCGTTATAAGATAAGCTTAAGAGATTTAAGCGAAATGCTTGAGGATAGAGGCCTATCTGTTACTTATGAAACGATTCGAAATTGGTGCCAAACCTGGGGTCCTGTTTATGCTAGAGACATTCGTCAAAAAAGAGGGTCAGCTTTTAAAGCCAAATGGCATATTGATGAGGTGAGAGTAAAGATAAAAGGGGAAGTTTTCTGGTTATGGCGGCTGATTGATGGTGAGGGAGAAGAAATGCTAAATCAGCCATAAGATTTTTAAAGCGAGCGCTTAAAAAATTAGGCATGCTTCCTGGCGTCATGGTGACAGATAAGCTGAGAAGCTATAAAAAGGCCCATAGAATTTTACTCCAATCTGCGGAGCATCGATCACACAAAAGCTTGAACAATAGAATAGAAAATAGTCATCAACCAACAAGAGAGAAAGAGAGACAAATGAGGGGATTCAAAAGTGTACCAAGTGCTCAAAGATTTTTGAGCAGTATGGGCGCTTTTCTTAACCTTTTAAAAGTAGGACGGTATAAACAGAGCGCCAAAGAGTATCGGCAAAAGTTTATTCAATCCATTACTATCTTTAATGAGATTGTGGCTTCACACCACCATTATGCCTAATAAGGAAGGCAGAAGGACCGTCTATCTTCTTCCCTCTAAACAACTTGACGACACCGTTTTAACTTTAAGATTTTAGGAAGAGGCTACTGCTTGCAGCAAAATAACCAACCAAAATATAGCTGTTAAAAACAGCTTAAACAACTATAGAGAATTGGAAATGAGCCCTATAAAGAAACTGATTTTTGATAACAGCTTAGATTTGATCTTTGCAACCAGATTGCTGGTATTGAAGAGAATTTTAAATCACGTCGTATTTATGAAACTAGGGATGAGGCTGGCAATAGAACTTATGAGCTAGTTAAAGTCCAGTGGGATGCGTTATGCGCTCTTGAATCTGAAGAAATTATTTTTAAAAGCAATAATTATGATGTTTGTCAGTCGATATTATTAAATTAATAATTTTGAGAGGTATATCAGTGTCTTTTTTTTATAGATTTAATTATATTTATTTCAGATCTCATCATATGTTTACCTTCTAACCAACCAGACCATAAAAATCCCCCTCGCCCGAACTTATAGAAATTGGAAATAAATCTTCTAGAAAGAAGGATAGCCTCACCAAATTAATTTTAAAGAACTCAGATTAGAATTTTCTAGAAAATTCCCCTGCCTATATCTATAAAATAGGTAAATTACAAAGCACTTAAAATATTTTAATAATAAAAATAATGGATTATAATTTTATACTTGTTATATTATTGGATTATTTGAATGTTAGGGCAGATTTCGCCCTAACAGTATCTTGAATAACTCCTTTTCGTCCCTAATTACGGTATGTAACAACGAAAGGAGTTTTTTAAATGTTGATTCATCTTCCCCCTCAATCCTTTATTTATAACCAAGAGCTGGTGCATGGCTTTCAAAAAGCGCGAAAGAAAATATTTTATGATCGGATGAAATGGGCGGTTAATATCGAAGATGACCGAGAAGTAGACGAATTTGATGCCGCCCAGTCCCACTTCCTTTTATCGATTCATGAGGGGAAAGTCATTGGAGGGGTTCGATTAGCCCCTTCGGAGGCCCCCAATTTAACTTATGATATTTTCTCAAAGTACTTTGGAGAGATTCCTGTTAAAAGAGATCCCTTTTTATTAGAAAGTAGTCGGTTTGGATTAGAAGTGACACCGACCATGAGCTCACAATTCTTAAGGGATCAGACAATTGACTTATTTATTGGGGTCCTTAAATTTGGTCTTATGGAAAGATTCTCCCGTATCATTACGGTAGTGGATGTGCGAATGGAGAGAACGTTGAGATTAGCAGGCTGGCCGGTTGAAAGAATTACAGATGTCGTCCAAATAGGGGAGACAAAAACAATTATAGGTGTTTTACCCATTTCTGAAAGCATTCTTCAATCCTTAGAGAAGAAAAAGGCAGGGAATTAATATGCTAATCAATTATAATGCCAATGCATGGGATAACTTTTCAACAGAGGAGGAGAGTTTTTCAAAACTCTATAACCCTTATAAAATTTAGGAAGAAAGAAAGCCTAATATTCTTTCAGTTTATAACTCTAAAATCTTAGGCTTAAAGAAAGTCAAAGAAGGAAAATACTAGAGGGGGCTTATATAGTCTTCCTCTACCCTCCCCCTTCTTTCAGAAGATGTATTTCTTCGAGAAGTTAATAGATAGATATTACGGATAAGCTAAATTTACCTGAGGCGCTGATTGAAAGGCCGGAGAAAGATTATGAGAATTAAGCTGAAGAAGCTGTTCAAATTTTTCTTTGAGATGGTTCGATTGTTGGAGGAGAGCATTAAAGCTTTGCATTAATATAAGCTTTTGACGTCCATTTAAAGGCTTAAGGGGGGTCGGAGCTTCATAAGATACAATGTAAGTTCCTAAATTTTGGAGGAGGGAGGCTATTTGATAGACTATATCCCCATTAAGGATAAGGGTATTATCAAATGTTATAGTAAAAATCCCATATATCTTTATTCCCATTCCGATTGGAACTGAAATCCCATTCTCAATGCCAAAATTACGTGATTGCTTCAACAATTTTAGAAGATTTTTTGAATTCAGATGAGGCAAGGTTGAGCTATATCTTCCCCACGTATAAGGAAAGAGGGTGTGGCACCCATGTAATAAGACAGGATCATACTCCATCATTTCTCTATTAAAATATTCATCTTGCCATTTTTCGGGATAGTTCGTAAATAAGGCATGGTCCGTTAGTTTATAGTCGAGTAAATTTAGACCTTCGCCCGCCTCATAATGTTCTAAATCATAAAAAATGTCGTCCTCTATATTGAGATAAAGGGTATAGTACTGATAGGGGATACCCTGTAGAATATTTTGAATAAGTTCATTTGATGGGAAGATATTCATTCCAGATATATCTTTTATCAAATTCAACTTTTTTCTCATTGTCCTTTCAAACCTCCGTCATACTTTTAACTTTTTGCGAATATACGATAACTTTATCTAAATTAATACAAAGAAGTGGAAAATATACACAAGGAATTATAGAGTTTACAACGAAAATTGAAGAGCGAAAAAATAAATAAACCTTCTCTTTAATATCCATATACGGGATGCTTTACTCTACTTCTTCTATTCTTAATTCTACAAAATTATTAAAAATCAGCGCCTTGTAAAATAAGACCATAAAATAGGACTGACTTCTTTCTCTCATTCTTTCTACCTTTGATAGGTTATAAATATTGCTTAAAAATTTTTCTCTTTTCTATCTTTATCTCTTCAACTTTTTGGTGCTTAGAAATTCTTTATACTCTTTGAGCTGAACAGGCATTTAAAGCTTACTCCTTCCCTCCCCCCCTCTCTTCCGCAACGGTAAAAGGGGTAGAAAGACAAAAATATAAATTTTATGGCAACGGGCATATTTTTTCTGTCTATCCGTTTGATTTTGTTCGGTTATTAATATAAATGTATGTCAGTGTCGATAGGAGCCTTTACCTTATCAGCACTTTACGAATACGGCTCAAGAAAAGATACAGCGGTAGTCCATAAAGTTTTTGGCTCTAACAAGGCCTACGGACTTTTATTCTACACTGTTATATCTTAGGCTGTCCTAACCCCCTACCCCTGGAGTCTATAATGGCAACCTCCCTCAAACCCTCTTTTTTTAAACAGAATCCATTTTTTCTAAAGAATTCCTATTTGAGGAGCATTTTCTGGTTTATTCTGAGTTTATTTGTTAGCAATACAAATGACCTTCTGACTAAATTTTTAGGGCAAGATTTATCCTGTGTAGACATCATATTTTGGCGTTTCTTATTTGCGTCGATAACGCTCGTTCCTTTCATGATATGGAGGGGACCTTCTTCCTGGAAAACAAAGAGACCTTCTCTGCATCTCTTAAGAGCCGGTCTTTTATGTCTCGGTATTACCTTATGGTGTCAAGGGCTAACGGTCGTCCCTATGGCGACAGTGACAGCTTTAAGCTTTTCAATCCCCTTATTTACTCTTGCTTTGGCACGGATCTTCTTGAAAGAGCTGATAGGATGGCACCGCTTTTTGGCAACGTTAGTAGGGTTTATAGGAATCCTCATCATCTTAAGCCCAACTGTCATAGGTTTCCCCCATATAGGCCTTAACCTTATTATTGCAGCGTCCATGTTTGCTGTACTTGATATAATAAACAAGAAATTTATCCTACAAGAAAGTATGCTCAGTATGCTTTTTTACTCCGCATTTTTTACAGCAACTCTCAGTGCTGGGCCTGCTTATGTAGAAAGCAATCTCCCCTCTTTCCAGCAATTAAGTCTTCTGCTGGGGTTGGGAATAGGGTCTAACTTTCTCTTATATTGTGTTTTAAAAGCATTCACTGCCGTTGATACAGCTGCTTTAGCTCCCTTTCGATATCTTGAATTAGTGATTTCAGTTGCTTTTGGTTTTATTTTTTTTGCGGAAATCCCTGATTGGTTTACTGTCTTAGGAATTGCGGTGATTATCCCTACGACTCTATTTATCACTCGTTATGAATTTAATCGGGAAAGGAACGGTACCGTTAATTACAGGAAAGCATCGAACTTATCTTCGTAAAGGAATTTTTCTAATGACACGCCATAGAGCTTTCAACTACTTAAAGTAGCTAACATAGGGATGAAGAGTTGCAACTTATTAAAAGCCTATTTCAAAATTTAAGTATATGTAATATATATCCCTCGATTCATTAATGTATTGAAATGATAAGTAATTTTTTTGCTATATACTTCAAAAATATAAAAATTTAATTCTGGGCATATAAATCTAATGAATATAATATTCAAATTTACAGCAGCCGACTTCTGTAATTATTGTGTTTAAATTTTTTGAAAAGAAAGAATTTTTGAAGGAACCACTAATTTAATTCTGAGGATATACATATAAACGCAAACACTCTTTGTAGAAGTTTTAGACACAATAACTCGGTCGTACCCAATCCAATCATTAGGAAAAGTTTCCTTAAAAGTCAACCTATAATTAGGATTAATGCCAGCATTGAACAAGTCATTAAGTGCTCTCTATATAGATAAAAAATTTCGAATAAAATGGATAAACTTAAATTGATGTATGATGCCCTTTTAAAGTTAGGGTGCTTAATTAAAATTTTAAAAAGGAGAGAGTCTATTAAAGCTAAAAACTTGACTATCACTACCCTAAAAGGAATGCCTAATAATTTCCTATTATTTTCTTCAAATTTATTGTATATATCTAGGATTATAAAAAATAAGTAAGGGTAGATATAAATGGAAAAAAATTTCGATTTAACTAGTACAGACCTTCCCTTAGATAAGGTCCCTTCAAATAATTTAATTCAAAATATTCTGCAAAGTATCCCCTATCAATACTATACTTTCTATTTAAATGTTGAAAAGGATGTCCTTTACGATCATGGAAATTATGAGTATGGAATTGGATTAACCATCTTTGATCAAAAAATGGCTGATGAAGAGTTGTTTACTAACTATCCCGCAGAATGGGCAAAGGAATATTTCAATAAGGAAATGATGAATAGTGATCCTATCTTATTACATGGGTGTCACACGCTTTTACCTTATGCTTGGGGAACTTGTCGGGGCCAGTTTCCTAGCATAAACTCACCTTCTTTATTGAAGTTACTTAATAAGTCCAGTCATTACGGTATTGAGAATGGGATTTCAGTTCCCATTGGTATAGGTACAAAAATATATGGGATTTTTACTCTTACATTTGAGCCTTCGTTCTTAATCAATACGGCCCTATTATATCAATTAGCCTCCTTAATCCAGAATCTAGGAGTTTACATGATTTCCTATAGAGCGCCCACTTCCCCTAAACTGCTAGAGGGGGATCTTAAACCTATTGAGAGTCGTCAAAAGATTTTGTTAAATAAAACTTTTAACGCTTTGATCTATCAATCCCAGTATATTGCAAAAGAATTTGAGAATAGGCAAAAAATTCTTTCTTCATAAATGCAGTCATAGAATGTATGTGTGAGAGAGATAAACGTCCCTCATAACTGTTATCCTATTTGCCCATAACTAAGAATAATTTCTCCTTCCAAACGCCCTTATTGGAAAGTAGTGAGACCTGCTAACCCTCCCTCTTAAGACCCTTGGTTTATTGGCTAAATTTTTTATGGCAGCCTTTTAAATAACTTCAAGATCCCCCAGAAGTTTAATTACTCTCCTGTTCAGGATAGTCAGGTTCTCTGTGCCACGGCCCGGGGTCTCCTTGGAGCATGCACTTTAAATAGGGAATTACAACAGAGCCTTAATCCCCCTTCCCCCTCCACCAGTATTCTGAAATTTGGAATCTGGTTTAGTAGGGGGGACAAGGTTATGCAGATTGAGAACAATTATGATAAAGAGATCTATAATGGTGATGTGGGATTTATCCAAAGTATTAATTACAAAAAAAGGGAGATCGGGATCAAGGGTGAAGAGAAAGAAGTCACTTATGACTTCAAAGAGCTTTATGAAATAGGGCTATCTATGCTTAAGCTTTTAAAAAAAAGCACCCATACAATTAATAGAGTGTAATTATGAAAAACAATCTGACCTATAAAGATCTCTTAAGCATCTATAAAAATTGGTGATTTAAAAGAATTAGAATTGAAATTGCCTTTATCAGTGTTATGATCGGCTCTTCCCTCCTCTGGAATTATTACCTAAAAGATCTCTATCTCCTCGATTTCCAAACTATAAAAGGGGAAAATGACCCCGATAAATTGCTCGGTATATGCTTCTTTTGGGGAGCAGTCGGGCTTCTAATTTTGGTAGGGGTTAGCTTATCTTCATTTTTGATAAAAAATACCTGTTTCAAGCTTTAACAAAACCTTATCCTACTTTCTCCCTTCAGGCCCAAAAGAGCAGGGTAAGCTGGACAATGTATAGTGCTATTATAGTATGGCCGGTTATTGCTTGTGCGCCTTTTGATCTAGGTGATCCAATTTGGCCAGAACCAACAAAAATAGGGACATGGATAGTGGTTAATGAAGCCTACCTTATTCCACAAATTTTGGCTGAGATGATTATCAGCTTGCCAATTCTAAGGTGGATGTTAAGGAGATCTAAGAAATTTACACTTACCAAGCACTCTTAGATAGTCTCAAAGCCTAAGTTTTAATTGTGGCTAGATTAACTAGATTTGCATTCTTATTTACCAAGATAGAGAAAAGCTCATTGTTGAGTTAGGAAGTCAATTCTTCTAAAACCTTCCCCTTATTGATTTAGCAGTGCTTTGGGATCCTTCACACTAGAGGTTGTGAGAGGAAGGAGAGTTCCTTGCCTTTTTAGCCTTCTAACTTAATGGAGGGACGCAAGCTTAGCTTCTCCTTCAGCTGGTGAACAAATGTTATGAAAAAGGTAGTGTTCACCAGCAATCTACCATTTGGCCAATGACATACAGCTCTTGTTTAAGATTCAAATAGCGAGATCTTGAAGAGCATAATCAAGCTTATGGAGAAAAATCAGTACTGGGGGACTCCCTAAAAAATTATGAGATTAGGGAGGAGGCAACGGAGGCCTCCTCCATTTAATTTAAATGCTTCTTCTTATTGCTGTTTCGGTAATAACCATATATCAAAAGAGTACTTGTATTGTCCTGGCACGACTTGTCCTCCAAAATGGACTGTGTGGGACACTAAGGATTTAATGGCGCTAAAGTTCCCCTGATTATATAATAGCTGAAGTACATTAAAATTAGCTTGTGCATGCTTAAGCATCTCACTATAAAGTTGTCCCTCCTTTGTTTCTGCCTCGTTTTTAAGATTGTTAATATACTCTCCATACATGCGGAGACCTTGTTGGCTTTCATCTCCATTTAATTCTTGAATCTCATGCAGTAACCTAGAATTCTCATTTTTCCATTGCCAGCAAATGTCCTGCTCAGGCTGAGCCCCCTTCAGAGCGTCACGGTCATTTTTATTTCGCTGGTGTACACTCCGATTTGCCTGATTGGTTGAATCATAAGCTTTAACGGTGCTCGAGAAACTGATGATCTCAATTACACCTAGGGTAATTACAGAAAGGGTATGAGTAAGTTTTTTCATTAGAGGAAACTCCCATTAATAGGTAATAAATATATTGAACTCCTCATCACAGTTGTTTATGCAAACAGTTTATTGAAAGTAATCCATATGCTTAACCATAGTACATGCCCTAAGTATGAAAAGGAGTCCCGTAACTGATTAAAATCATTTAAGAACATTTTTGCAAAAAGGCATTCGAGAATGAGCAATCAGCCACTCAGCCTCTTTAATAGAACAAGTATGGGGACAGAAGCAATACCCTAAAAAACGGAATTAGCTAGCAAAGATTAAAATTCTATTTTATCCATTTGTTGAGACTACTCAACTTTATCATTGAGATAGGGATTTCTAGGTTTAAGGGGACGAAATTTAACATAATGATCAATCAGTTCTTCCTAATAAAAGGCATTAAAAATTCTGCCCCCCAATCAGATTGTATTCATTGAATCAGGAAAGGAAAGCTCTCCAAAATTTCATACTTTGTTGCATCTTATCTTGATAGGTAGGCCATGACATCATATGTGCTAAAAAACGCAGTCTCATAAATTTTATGGAATTGTGATAGAGAGAATTTATCTTCTTTCTAGGACTTATTAAATGTAAAAGTTTATACTCGCTCTGACAGTTACTTGTTTATCAGTTATGGATTTCAATTTAAGCCTGAACCAATTCGTTTTATCTATTATGCCTTAAAAGGCCAACATCCTGGCTTAGAGCGTCAATAAGGAGCAGGCATCCACTTTTACTCACCTTATCTCAATAATTTAAGATG
Source organism: Candidatus Paracaedibacter acanthamoebae (assembly GCF_000742835.1). Classification (GTDB taxonomy): domain Bacteria; phylum Pseudomonadota; class Alphaproteobacteria; order Paracaedibacterales; family Paracaedibacteraceae; genus Paracaedibacter; species Paracaedibacter acanthamoebae. The sequence continues at coordinate 1,479,716 of NZ_CP008941.1, forward strand.
CGGTGAATAAATTATTCTTTTATTTTAAAGGCACATTTGAGGAACTTCTGAACTCTTGACTATTATACGGTAATAAGCTGAGATAGATGGTAAAAATTTATTCATATGCTAGAAATAAGGTCTCCAATGGAAAAGAAAATCTTCAAAACTCCTACTCCCAATATTGTCCTATTTCCTCTGGCATTAACAATTGTAGGATGTACAAGTGTTAGCTATGAAGAACCTAAATCAGGTCCTGTAGCAAGAGTCAGATTCGTTACAAACAGAGATGGTATAACTGTAATTCGAAGTTACAAGTCCAAAAAGTGTGATGGTGGGCATGAAATGATGAGGATTTCAAATGGATTTGATTTTAATAGTAGTCTTCGACGTCTTGGAATACCTTTATGGGACTATCATCACAATGCTGCAAAAGAGCTCTTTATCAGGGCTAATATCCCTCAAGTTTATATGTTTCAGAGCGCTGCACAAAGCGGAAGCTACATCTATAAGTGTGGCGTCTTTGTACAGCAAAAATTTGAGGAGGGTAAAGATTATGAGCTAAGTTATAAATTGGATAACAACAACTGTAATTTAGAGGTCTATGAGATCAAGACAAATGCTTCAGGAAATCCTGAAAAGGTTTTGTTACAAAAAAGAGACAAACAATTACTTCCTGATTTTTCAGAGTCGTGTTTAGTGAAATTTAAACAACCTCGTTGGTTCTAGGTAGTTAATCCCATTAAGTAGTGATGAAGATAAGAATAAAATCGCTGAGGCTGATAATAATACTCTTTGAGGGCCAGGTTATATCTAGGTTTTATGGACCTAAAAAACTGCGAGCAACCTTTGTCTTGGCTCTTTCGGTGTTCCATCTCCATTCACATAAATATATAAGGTGGGAGTGGTGATTCCCAACATTTTAGCAACCTCCTGAGCCAAGGCTTTCTGATCTTGCATTGCCGCCATTGCCATTTTCAATAAATGGATATCCATTTTTGGAGTATCTCCCCTCCCCTATCAATGTGCACAGTACGGCCTTGACGGATTATATAATTTAAGTTGCTATAATACGTGACACAAGCTCTGCAAAATCATGAGAGATTGGCTTGGATGTGCTTGTAAAGAGAGGAGTTAAGATTTAAACATTTATTAGGTTTCCTTTTTCTGTAAGTTCTCATCTATTTCTAAGAACGCTTCAGTCTTTTCACTGAGAAGAATGGCTGGCAATCGGATACCAAATAGACCACGATTCACAAGACATATTATTAAGGGAATTTGAAGAATTAACGCCGTTATTGAAACTTGAGATGAGATCCCCCCATTTAAACCTAAGCTTTTTGAAAAGCAGAAAAGCATATCTTGCTGATTTTCACTACCAAGAGTATCAAGTTTTTCAAGTAGTCCTAATATAATGAATGCGATAATATTTTTGAGAAGGAAGAACTTAATAATTCTTACATTACTCAAGCTGGGAGCAAATCTGAAGGTGCTAAAAGAAACATTTCTGACTATTTCTCGGATTACAAAAAAACTAATAGCCTATAATACTCCCTGATTCAAAATCGCCATAAAAAATTCATTAAGAGGCAAAAAACTGAAATACTGGTCAGGTGGAGAGAAGGATTTTGTCCTGAGAATTTTAACATAGTAAAAACGCTGAGCTTCTATATAAAGGGGAGGTAAAAAGCCCATAGCCAAGGATATAATAGCATACGCCCTCCAGAATTGAGGCCATATAAATTTTATAGCATCCTATGCAGTGGTTTTGTAAGTAATAGCATCCATTTTATTCTCTTAAATTTAAACAGCTCAACCGTATGGGTAACTCACCATCCGTTATTTTGATTTTAGAACCGTTCGTTTGTAAACTTCTATTAATATAGTTAAAGTGGGCGTTTCTAATCAAACTATCAAGATTCTTAATCACAGTATACACTTCCCTTTTTTAACTTAATTACGACAATTTTTATTGGAGTAATAGATAGGGTAAAAGAGGCTTTTAAAGGTTTTGCTGCAAAAATTTTATGGGGACAGAACAGCAGCTTAATTCTTATCCTTTAAGATACTATTTTGTACTTCTGAAATTTTTGCAATAACGCTGTGAGAAGAGAGTGTAACGGTAAACAGTTCAACAGAAAAAGCATTATAAGTGCTCGCATAAGAATCATCTGAGGCTGTAAACCGTACAACAATTATTGCAATGGATTCTAAAAAACGCTGCTAGATAAGTTTTAAATTAATAACAGCCATTTTCCCTTTGTTTTCCTGCAAATCAAACCTGACTCTCTGATTCTCACTAAGAGAAGTAAGACCTGCTTTTTCAACTTCCTTAATGTGTACGAAAGCATCTGGGGATTTATCATCGAGAACAATAAAACCATATCCCTTTTCTGCGTTAAACCACTTAACCGTTCCTGTTTTTTCCATAATAAATACCTAACTTTCCGTTTATAATATAAAATACTACCTAAATTGATTATAGGCTAAAAGGGCCCTGAGGCCTACTTAAAGCAAAGGGGAAAATTTTTAATTAAATTCTCCTCAGCTTTCTAGACAATAACACTATCATTAATACTTGGGTATTAAATTTCGTATTAAATGGAAAGTGTGCGCTGTTTTTAAGGGAGTGTATTCCTATTGGTGTAAGTTTTAATGGGGAGTAAGAGAAGGGTAATCCCCCTTAAAAAGCAGTGTTTTAAAGTAGAAAATTCTTATTCAAAGGCGTCATTTTTACTTTCATTCAAATGCTATTTATTGCTTATTCTCTATTTCCAACCATTTTAACTGTTTTTTCCCCGCAAAGAAGTCTTCAAGAAAATTGTTATATCTCTCTAAATAAAAGTTATAATTTAACATTTTACTAAATACACTATTAAATCTCTGATCATTCAATAATGTATGAACACGCACCGTCATGGCACTTCATTAATTTGCCGTTAAGTTGATTGAGTCATTAAAAAGTACACGCAGGTCTCCTTAAGGCTAGAGCTCACAACAAGCTCACTAACAAGCCGGATATATGACTGCAATATTCTTCTTAGGGTTGACAATTTTTATCTTGCAATACGGATCGGTCCATATATTGTAAGTCCGGCTAATGCTATAAAGAGCTTAAGAAGGAAATAACTTTCTTCTTGGCAGAGAAGAAAGTTATGGGGTTGAAAGGCCGTCCATATATGGGCTTATAAGGCCGTCGTCATCTGGGTCTTCATCCCCAATTCCTTCGAGACGTTTGAATAGTTGTATGGGTTTATCGCCCGCTTACAATCTGAAATACTCTAAACTCTTGAGGCATTTATGACGATTTCATCTTATCATAGCTTTATTGGGATTGATATCTCCAAAGCAGACTTTGTCGTTGCCATCCATGGCCTAAAAATAACGACAATATACCCAAATACTCCCTTAGGGTGGCGTAATTTTTTAACGGAGCACCAAGATTTATCTGAGGCTTTAGTGATTTTAGAAACGACAGGAGGTTATGAACTGGGACTCGCTCTCTTTCTATTAGAGCAGGGAGTAAAAGTTCATAGAGCCGATACTCGCAAGGTTAAAAACTTTATCCGCTCTTGGGGACAACTGGGAAAATCGGATCGTATTGACGCTTTAGGTCTTGCTGGATATGGCTCCGAGCGCCACGCTCATCTACCTCTCTTCCAACCCCGCCAAGAACATCATCAACAACTTTACGAGCTGATTCAGCGGCGCCTCGACCTTAAACAAATGCTTGTCCAGGAAAAGAATCGTCTGCACCTGCCCGCCAGTCCAGCCATCCTCAAAAGCTATCAGACTCTTATCCTTTGCTTGGAAACGCAACTCACTGAAATTGAAGGCCTTTTGGAGAAACTTCTTCAGACTGACCCTGTTCTTAGCCAGCGCTATCACACTCTCCAGGAGATTGCAGGAGTCGGTCCTATCGTAGCCACCACTCTTTTGGGATTACTGCCGGAACTGGGAACTCTGAACCGACGCCAAATAGCCAACCTTGCAGGATTAGCTCCTCATCCTTGTGAAAGCGGGAAAGCAGTGGGCTATAGAAGGACGAAAGGAGGCAGAGTCGATGTTAAACGCATTCTCTTTATGGCTGCTATGACAGCCAGGAGAACTGATAGTCCTCTTAAGGCTTTTTATGAAAACCTTATCAAAAGAGGTAAAAAGAAAATGGTCGCTTTGACGGCTCTTATGCGTAAAATCGTCATCATTGCTAATGCTAAACTTAAATCTTTACAAACATAGTTGATGACGATGCCTTCCATGGCTGTAAATTTTCAAAATATTCTTTCTCAATCAAAACTTCAGGAATTAAGTAGTCATAAGAAGTATCTTTAACAAGGTCAGTTAAAGGCCCACTAAATTTTACCTCCACGTAAACTACAAATCTTTTTATTTTATCCATATAGGGGATAAATTGCCGAAAAGTAGCTGCTCCTTTTTTAGTAACCATTATATCGAGTAACTCTAATGTCCGTAAATTATAATAATACTTTACTAAAATACTGCCCAATATTTTTGCAGATTTATAATCAAATAAGAGATTGTTAGTAGTTAATCCTCTGGCTATAGGGCCCGCAAATCTTGGAAGATAGGTAAAATTAGTAATCCCTATATTTTTGCCTGAATTAACAGGCCCACAAAACATAATTGAAAATAGTAAGGAAGTTTTATTATCGCGGGAAAGTTCTGTATCACCGAGTTTCCACATATACTTAAAGCCAGCAGCTAGGTCATCTCCTGCCATGGGCCCACAGTAATAATCACCTCCACCAGTCATTTGAGCATGATAATTCAACATCCATGATTTGAGATGTTTTAGATCTGCAGTCCTCTCAGTATGTCCCCTAACGAACTGATTATCATTTCTTTTATTAATAGAAAATGGAGGGAGCAATGGGTAAATTATTTGAGCATAATAATTTAGGGATTCAATATCAAACCGAATATTAGGATATTTGGCAATTGCTATATTTATGCATTTTAAGGGTAGGTCTTTAAATTTTTCATAGGATACAATACCTGTATTTTTAAAGGAGGTTATTAATTCGGAGTATTGGGGATCATCAGCTCCTGATAATGCTTCTATATAAATACCTTGCATATAAAGCTCTTCTTTTGTTGCCTGAGAAAGAGAAGGGCAATCTTTTAAACTGAGTTTAGTCAATTTGAACGGTTGTACAGTAAGCTCCTGTAATTGAGGATTTTGATTCGCTTCTAAAAAGCTTAGTTTTGGTGCATTCAGAGAGATTGCCTTTAGAAGGGTACAATTATTAATTACCAAACGTTGAAGACAAGGCCAAGTGAATAAAGGAACTTCTTTTAATCTTATCCACCCACTCACATTTAAATACTCTAATTGTCCCATCTTAAGAGAGAAAGCTTCTAGAGCTTTAGAAGTTAAGGTAAGTGCATCCCGCAAATCCAGGTATCGCATCGTTGAGATGGATAGCTTCCAAAAAAAACTATCCGTTAAGAAACTATTGTACTGAATAGCCATGCTTTCTATAGGAGTAAAAAACCGTTTTTGGATTTCTATTCTTTCTTCACGAGAGAGTGCACGGTCGTTTATTGGGCTACTTATAACTTCGGTGCCGGTGAGCATGTCTTTATTTTGCTTTTGAAGTGCTAAATGCTCCATTATGCATCTATTTAACACTTCTAGAGCAAAGGTTGGTCCTGTTTTAACTTTTGAAGCTTCCCCAATGAGATCTTGATGAGGAATATTGATGACTTGCATCATACTGCGGCTATTACTAGCTGTTTGCCGTTGTCCACCTATCTCTTTATAGAGCCCTTGAGTAACAGATTGAAAGCGATCTTTTAAAGTTTGATGGGCAGGATTATTGAAAGCTGCTTCATATTGTTTAGCCACATATGGTTCAAACATCTTTAAAAGTTCAAGATAAGTTACCGGCTGACCTAACCATAAGCGTTGCTGAATCCCCCAAAATCGATAATAAAGTTGCTTAATGGCTTCAGCCGTAAGGGGAAAACGTAAAATTGTTCCCTTTTTAGGATCTTGGTAGAGAGTGGGAAGTACTTGTTCGTTGACAAGGTTTTGATATTTATCATTAACGATGACAAGTTCCGTGAGCCACTTCTGAAGAAATTGACCAACATTATGCTTTAAAAAGGCTTGTCGCACAGAATCAGGGATGGGAGTTTTCATGCAAGGTAAACTGAAAAGCAATGTTTTCATTTGTAGTTTTTCATAGGTTTTCCCCATCCATCCCTTCTCCCAAAGGGTAGCAGGAATAAAGGCATGATCGTTATCAATCGGAATAAGACGCGTCCCCTCATCTGTTAAAATATAGTTGTGTTCATTCCCATCTTCTACCTGAATTAACATTGCCACTAATATAGATAAGCCCGTATGATGAGGGTCGAGTCGATCAAATGCATCAGCCTTGTGCCATATGTCACTAACTAATTGGCCAGGAATTGCTTCAGATAAAAGGACAGGATAAGGTTGCTGAGTTAGAGGATCATAAAATAATGCAACTTCAGAATGAGGAATTCCTTTAATCCCAAGGTCACGCATAAACCCTGTGGCTCCATATTCATAGGCTGGGATTTCAGGGTATATTTTAAAGTATATATTGGGATTTTCTTCTGGATACCAAGAAACATCCTTACGACCAGTTTTATTTCTTCGTATAAAATTTCCTTTGTCATTAAATAAGTGGCCTTGAATTGAGATCGATAAAACCTTTTTACCAAAAAAGGCTCCTTTAATTTCTTGAAGGGACTGAGGAGAAGAATGCGTATGAGACCATGTCTCAGTGAACATCTTTTCTATAAGGAAAGCCCACGCTAAGTTTAGATGGGGATTATGGTTAATGAGGTGTAAGAACACTTGATGCAAGTATTCCTTATTCTGTTCATCATGAGGAAGTTTTTGCACAGCCAGTCGATATAACTCCACAATAGGAAAACGAGATTTTAGAGTGACAGCTTGCATGCGGGAAAGAATTCTTAAGCGTTCACAAATACGCTCTACAGTAAGGGAAGGCTGTGCTAAAGTGCATTTAATAACTAACTCAGCAAAGGTTTGGTGGTCAATTTCTATTTTTCTCATTAATTTGAGAGGAAGTAGAGATGGCTGTAAGTCGTTTAAGCAGAATTCTTGTGATGACCCTTCTCCCAGAGAAGGGCCGATAAGTAAATCACAATCTGCTTGATCTCCTGTAGCATCCTCATATTCTCTTGTTTTATCAACTACTACTTGGTGATAAGTAGCAGCTATCACTTTATAAGGGTCATTTAAAGCTTCCTTTTTCTCTTGATAGTAATAAGCAACTGAAGGATAAAGGGTTGTAAAAACATCAAATAAGTTAGAGTTTTGATTATCTTGTAATTGAGTTTGAATAAGTTTAAGACGATGCTGAAGAAGGGTAAGTTGGTTATAAGGTAGTGTGATCGACAGGGATAAATCAGGATTAAACCCGTCTTCTCCTTTTCTTAAGTAAGCAAGGTATTTTTTAAGAGATTCATACAAAGAATTATGATGCTGTAACCGGCTAAGCCACTCCAGAGTCAGCAATTCCGGATTAAGATTTAGAAAGTATTGTCGAATAGATTCAGGTAAGCTTTTGCTCATTTGCGGCAGAGCTAAAAGAACAGATTTTAAATGAACTCTTTCTCTACCCTCTCTTACTTTTTCGACAGATTTGGCAAATACTTCATCATTATCAATACTAATTAGAGTGTAAGAAGGTTGAGGGTTTTCTTCATGGAACGCAAGGATAAAATTTCCACATTTACCATCACTAGGACAACTGAGAAGTACTCCCATTACTTGTTTGGCATAAGCTTCCTTATTCAACTGGTAGATGTGGTTATCTGGATGCTTGAAAACAGCTTCTCCCCCGTCTCCATGTATTCCCCAAGATGCCTGTAGAAAAAAAGGAGCGGTATTACAACCGTTAGTAAAATAGGCTGAGTCCCCTTTTTTTCCTGAAGCAAGCTGTAGGTTATCAATGACTACCACAGCCGTTTTAGGTATAGGAATATCTAAAAGATCATAAAGTTGATAAAGCATCATTTCCCGCTCTGGACTCAAGGAAGGTTGACCTTGGTTTTTAAAGTACAAGCTATTGGCTTGTGTCCAAAACCTTGGATCTGTAACCATTTTGGGGATGCTTCCTTCGGAAGAAGAAATGCAAGAAACATGATGATTCTGTCCAGCAGGACGTTCTTTGCGCTCTCCGGTTTCTGTCATACATAAGAGATACAACGCCATATGTCGGCTAATGCGATAGAATGGATAAGAAAAGGATTCACTCAGCATAGCGACTTTATGGGCTAATAATTCATTCAGTTCATCTCCATATTTAGCTTGTATATCATTTGTCCCTTGAACAAAATTTTTTGCAGCAAAAATAATGTCTTGTAAGTAATCTTTATAATAATTCTCTAAGCTATCACATCCCTTTTTTAAAAATTGAATAAAAGAATAAGTGGGTAAGTCTGGCAAAAGTAATTTTTCTAATTCTCGCTGGTAACCTCTAAGTGCTTCTAAGGCACGCATTAAAAGCTCAAAAGAGGGATGGTCTTCAGAAATTATGACAGCGTTTTTTTGTAATTGTTTTTTAGAGTTTTGTAGCTCTTTTTTCAAACTCCTTTTAGCTATAAAATCTTCAGGGTTTTCAAGTTTTGCTAAATACTTCCAGGCATCTTTCAATATTGTCGGATATGAGCTTTGCCTATCAAGCAGATCAGGAGGAAGAAGGAGTTCTAATTCATATAGGACTTGCCGTCTAACATCGACTTGCGCATTGGTTAGGCGGATAATCTCTTCTCCTAAAGGTTGTCTAGCCGCTTGCGAGCCTGCCGTTGCGGGGAGACCAATTTCTCTGCCGCCTGTAAACTCATCAAAAGCCTGCTCAATAGCTGCCAGTTCTTGAGAATCATCGCCCGCACTTGCTTGTCTTATTTCTTCCACTATGATGAGGTGCGCAGCTCTTTCATGCCCTTGTTCAGCGGCGTATGTCAACCAATTGAGGGCTGCCTGCCTATCCTCTTCTTTATTATCCTTATGCCAGGCTTTGAGCGCCTGTAATCCCATATAATACTGGGCATCAGGGCCCCCCTTATCAGCTAAAAAATAGAGGTACCGGTGCCTGTTTAAGTGGGATATCCTAGAAGTTTGGGAAAATGCCGTCAAGTCCTTATTATTTAGAAAGGAAAGTATCGTCATAATAGGAACTTCATCCGTTGCTTCCAGAACCATTTGGAAGGGAGGTGCTTCATCCCCAATATCTTTCTCGTTGGCGCTTGCTAAGGAAAAAGCATCACTGGAAAGAAAGGTTCCTAGGAATAGGAAAACTTTACAGTGTCGAGAATATCTCTCTTGCCTCCTTTTAGGCATAATTCCTCTCCTCTCTGTCCAATTAATGACGATCGAGGAGTTGATTGAGCCTTTGTTCCATCTCTTCGGTTAACAGACCTGGGCTAAACGTGAGACGCGCTAAGCGGATCTTACCGGTCTGCAGCATATCTATTAAGTATTGTGCACCTTTTTTGGTTAGCTTATTCCCTCCTAGATGAAGTTCCCTAAGGGTCGGATGGTTCACTAAATATTGGGCCAGGACTTTAGCACTGTGGTCACTTAATCTATTGTCCTCAAGCTTTAGGATCTCTAAGGTTCTATTCTCTTTTAAAGCTTTAGCCAAGAACTTAGCCTCTACGTCGCTTAAGCCGGTTTGGGCCAAACAAAGGACTCGAAGAGGCGAAGAGTGTTCCAGCAAATTTTGTAAGGCCAAGGCGCTCTCGAACGTGAGAGGAATTTGATTGAGAATCAGATACTCCAGGTTGATGGTAGAAAGGGTAGTGATCAGAGAGATCAGCCCTTTAGCTGTTACTCTCCTCACACCTGTTAAGTCCAACCCCCGCAGATTATGCTGGACCCTGAGCGATGTTCCCAAGGCCATCAAACCTCCGTCAGTGAGAGGATTATTGCTGAGATCTAATTGGGTAAGCTTCTTATTCATCGCCACCACACTCGCTAATCGATAGGCCTGCAATTCCCCCATCCCTAAGTTGGCAAGCTTTAACGTATTAACAGTTGTGTTGGAACTGAGAACATTCCATAAGAGTTTCAATCCCTCTTCCCCTAAGCGGAGGTTACTCAAATCAATGAGCTGTACACTATGGTCGTCCAATCCTAAGCGGACACACATATCTAACGGCAAAAGACTTTTAACCAACGGGGGAAGACCCTCATGAGAGTCCTGGATTTGTTCCAGCCGTTGCAAGGAGTGGGGCTCCGTTAAAAGGTGGTAATATTTGCCAACTTTTGGATCTTTAAGGAGAGCAGGACTAATGGATCTGACCGGTTGAGTTGGCGTCGACGGGATGGAGGAAGAAGAAGTTCTTCCCCAGATCCTATCGAAAAAACTCTTGGTTTGCGTATTCTGAGAAGTTTTCTCTCGGGGAGCGACACGACTTACTTCCAATTCTGCTTCAGGATCAACGTCTGTAAGGTTGACAGGATTAATTTCTTCCTCTTCTTCTTCGGGGTCATTATGAGGGACTGGTTCCATGAACCCTTCTTGGCGTAATTTTTGAGTAAAAGAGCTTTCCTCGACATTATATTTGGCGAGCAATTGCGTAGAAGTATGGAGAGCATAAGATGCCAAGTTCGCTGCTTGATTGGTCTTAAAAAGCTCCAGATCTTCAGGACATATAGGATTATGGTCTAACAGGATCTCTATAGTACGCTCTAACTTTTTTATCCCTTCAACAAAAGCAGCCAGGCCATTATCTCCTATTTGGTTGCCAAAAAGACCCAGTAGAACCAATTCTGGATGTACTTCCAAACATTCAGCCAGAGCTATAGCCCCCTCCTCCCCCAGTAAGGTCTTAGCGAGATCTAGGGTAGACAAGCTTTTATTTTTGGTTAAAACATCGGCAAGTTTAATACCCCCTTGATCCCCGATCGGGTTACTCGCCAAGATTAACGTCTTCAAAACAGTGTTTTGGGCTAACGCATCTGCAAGAGCATCAATTCCTTTTGCCTTTATTTTATTGTTGGCTAACCCTAAGTACGTAAGGGTGGGATTTCCTATTAAAAACTGACTAATTAATAAAGCCCCAGCATCCCCCAAATTATTGTTGAGGAGCTCCAAGGTTTCAAGAGAGGTTAAAGTCAAAAGCGCCCCACTTAAGAGAGGAAAATTAAGGGATCCGTGGAGACTTACCCCTTGCAGATAAAGCCCCCTCAGAGCCTTATTATTATGTAAGACTTCTGCTAGAAGACCCGTAGCACTATCATCGAGAGTCGTCCTCTTATACACGGGATCGTAGCTTGTAACTAAATCAGAATTGAGAGCTAACCCTAACAAACCCTCTAACGTAAGAAGATTCTGTATTTCTGGCGATAAGCCTGCCAGCCCCAAGCAAACTCTTTTAAGCCGTTTAATGAATTCTTTATTACCTAATGCTTTGCGGTCTCGATCAAACTTAGCAATTCGGGGATCTTGCAACCATTCTTTAATGGCAGGCACCGGTTCCCGCGTCAGCAAGGCATGAAGTTCAGGCGTAATTACATTATCGATAGAAGATGAGGACCGAACAGCTCGCTCATGCAGCAGAATACGCCCTCGTTCCTGAATAAATTCTTCTATTGCCGCAAAGGCCTCTGAGGAGAGGTTATTACCTTTAAGATGGATAAGCCGGAGAATAGGTGAACTAGCAAAAGCCCCCATAAGTGTCCCAGGGTCTTGGGTAATCCATTCGTCGAGTGTAAATCCGACGCCATTATCAGTGAACCCATTATCTTCTAAGCTGATACTCGATAAAGATTTTGCCTTGGTTAAGAGTCTGAAGATGAGGGGAGCACTCTCATCAGAAAGATCATTCCCGCTCAAATTTAGACGGGTGAGAGTAGGCCGGGTCATAAGGGAAGGAAGTAAAACCTTAAGAACGTCATCGTTCATAGCTGTGTTTTGCAAGCCTAAACTGATTAAGCTTTTGTTTGTATCCAACGCGTCTGCAAGCTCTTGAGCCCTCTTTTCATCAATTTCAATATCCGTGAGAGTAATATGCCCTCCTAAAGAGCTGGCATCATTGCTAATCACCCTAAGGAGGCTTCGCCAGGCTATTTCTTCCTCATCTTCCGATTCAGAATCAGAAGCAAAACAATGAAAGGCAAAGACGGAGTAGACTAAAAGCATTAAACGACGCAAATACATACAACTCTCCTAAGGGGTATTTATAATTATAAGCGAACGCTTGCAGTGTTCATAAAAAGCCATGATAATCCCAGGTGAATTTTTGCCTACTTTTCATGAAAGTAAAGGGTTAGCGTTATTCTTTTAGAATAAACTTTGGCACCGTCAACTACTTAACAAAGGAGCAAAATAGGAATAAAGTAAGGAAAAAATAAACCTGGTATGATTCCGTCATGTCTTTAAACAAAGCTCCCAAACGTCACCGCTTCCCAGTCTCGATAATCAGCCAAGCCGTGTATGGCTTTATTACCGTTTCAATCATAGTTATAGAGATGTCCAGGAACAACTAGCCTTTCGAGGAATTACCCTGAGTCATGAGACAGTCAGGAAATGGTGCACTAAATTCGATCTTCATTTTATAGATGTCATAAAGAAGCGTGAGAGGAAACCGAGTGATAAATGGCATCTGGATGAAATGGCTCTTAAGATTAATGGAGAGGTGTTTGTCTTATGGAGAGCCGTTGATCAAGATGGAATTGAGCTCGATGTCTTTCTCCAAAAACGCCGCAATAAGAAATCTGCTATCAGATTCCTAAGCCGATTATTGGGAAAGTACCCAGCCCCAAGAGTTATTGTTACCGACAAATTGAAAAGCTATGTAAAGCCGATCCAATTCATGTGCCGTAAAGCAAATCACAGGACCCACAAGCGGCTCAACAATCGTATCAAGAACGCCCATCAACCGACTCGCCGTAAAGAAAAATGCTTGATAAAATTTAAGTCTGCTCCTGGCGTTCAGAGATTATTGTCCCTGATGGGGAAGGCACGCAATATCTTTTCGGTGGAAGTTGGTCGGTACAAGAATAAAGCTCCCGATCAACGACTTACTTTTGCAGCCGCCAAGTCTATTTTGCTGGAGGCGGCTCTAGAGCTCCTTCCTGTCTAAATTTGACAGTTCCCACCCTCAATCTACCCTCTATTAGTTAAGTTGACGGTGCCCACAGAACAGATAAATTTCTTAATTTATAATTTTTACCTATATTCATAGTATATATTATATAAAATTTTTAAAATATGTCAATTTTACTCTAGCCAAGAATTTATATATTTATATTTTATATAAGGATCGTTTTTCAAAATAAGCCCCATATTATTTATGCTCTCTGCGCTCACATACTTTATCCATTATTTTTCAAGACCTTCTTTAAGGAAAACTCAAATTTGAAATTCCTTTAGAGTCAACATAAAATCCATCATTTTTTTAAAAGAAAATGATTTAAATAATATTGTATATTTAATATGTAAAAACAAATATCAAAGGGAGGATTTTAATGAAATTTTCATTTTTTAAAATTATTAGTTTAGCTTGCTTTATAATTAATTTAGTTTTCTCTCAATTAACATTAGCTACTGAGACGAAAGAGGACTCCATCCCTTCCACTCTCAAGCGTAGCCCAAGCGAAGAAGAGTTACTACAGCTTCAAGATAAAAGAGACCAACTTTTAAAACAGCAACAAAGAAATCTTGAGATAGAAAAACTGAAAGAAGAAATTGAGCAATTAGAAGCAGCAGAACTAAACAAGGAAAAAGAACAAGATCTTCCTCCTTCTATGTTTATCCCTTCCACTATTTCTGAACCTTCTAAAACTCTTCTGGAAGTTATTCCTGAAACACCTTGGTCAGGCTCAATAACTGTAAGTAATCGTTTTGGGCCTTTTCCTACAAAACAGCAGCCATATTCTATAGGGAAAATCATTGTTAATGTATTAAATTCTGACAGCCAGGTATTACAGTCTATTGAATCAGCAGAACATCCATTTAAGTCACGGTTAATTCAACTGCCTCACAATGTTAGGGCCATCCACGCTCACTTCCTGGATGCAGTCTGTCAGACAACGTTAGCTCAAGGAAGCTACAGTCCCCTTGACCAAGATACACGAAAAATTAAAATAATCTTTAAAAACGAGAAGGGACGCATTGTATCAACAGGAAGAGGAAGAAATGTGTGCCAAATAGTTTACCCTGATCAATTAAAATGCGTGATTGAAGTCAGAAAATAATGGTTGTGGGCACCGTCATCCCCTATGTATGTAAGGATTTAAGCAATGATAACAATTTTACGCATAAGAGCCGTCAAAACGACCATTTTATTTTTACCTCTGTTGATAAGAGTTTCATAGAAGTGTGACCATGGCCTCAGATCTTTGGTGGAGGCTCAAATTTCTCGGATTAAAAGATGCATCGGGAATAGCCTGAAAACGCAAAAGATTGAATCGCAACAACGCGAAGGGATCATCATTGCCACCATTATCAATAAGTGGAATTCCTTTGGCAAATGCATTTGTGTTTTTGATACTGTGTTTAGATGGTCTCCTATAAAAGAGAAACATTAATTGATATAAATTGAAAGGAGTTAAGATGATTCGGGAATTATTTTTAAACTCACGGTATTCTTGTGTGGCTTTATTCTGCTTTATATTATCAAAAAACTCTATATCTATGGATGAGAATGTATACAGTTTTGATGTTGCAAAGAGAGATGAGGAAAAGCTTTGTCTTATGCATATGCGTGCAGGAGACGGAGATGTTAAGGCGCAATATAAGCTTGGTAAAATGTATGAAAAAGGACAAATCGACAAGGATATTAAGGTAGCCCATGATTATTACAAATCAGCCGCTGATCAAGGACATATTAAGGCGCAATATAAACTTGGAAATATATATGCAGAGGGGCAGGGAGTTCTTATGTCATATGTTTCCTGGATAGCAGGTTGGCAGCCAAGAATCCCCTGCGATTATAAGTTAGCTTGTAAATATTACAAATTAGCCGCTGATCAAGGACATATTGAGGCGCAATATAAACTTGGAAAAATGTATGAAGAAGGGCAAGTGGATAAGGATATTAAGGTAGCCTATGATTATTACAAATCAGCCGCTGATCAAGGACATCCCGAAGCAAAAATCTCCCTGATAAATATTCAATATAAACTTGGAAATATATATGCAAAAGGAAAAGGAGATATCAAGCATATTAAAACAGCCCATGACTTTTATAAATTAGCTGCCGACCAAGGACATATAGGTGCGCAAAGATCACTTATTGATATGCAATATAAGCTAGGGAAGATATATGCGGATGGGCAAGGTGTTTCCCGAGATGTTAAGTTAGCTCATGACTATTATAAATTAGCTGCAGATCAAGGACATATTAAGGCGCAACACGATCTTGGCTTTATGTATATGAAAGGACGCGGCGTTCCTAAAAATAGTAAGTTGAGCTGTCATTACTACAAGTTAGCTGCAGATCAAGGACATGCTGCTGCGCAAAACAATCTTGGGCATATTTACAAAAATGGACAAGGTGTTCCTAAAGATATAAAGCTGGCTTGGCATTACTACAGGCTAGCTGCTGATCAAAAATATCCTAATGCAATAAATTCATTAATGAATATGGAATTTGATATTGGATATATGTATGAGTATGGAGATGGCATGCCCAAGGATCTTGAGGGGGCCTTTCATTTTTACAAATTAGCCGCAAATAAAGGGCATGTTGGGGCAAAACGCAATCTTGAACGGCTTCTCAATAAACGGGGATGAACGGTTTTGTAGCATCTGTGATTTGAGAGGTTGTAGATTCGACTTAATACACCCTGATTCCAGACCCACTAAGCCATGAGGGTAACAAAATTGAGGAAAGCAGATTGCGAAGCCGTTTGGCCAAGAATTTGTCCTTTTTGAATCATCCGAATATTTTCAATTCCCGAAATGGTTTCTCTGGCTGAGTAAAAGGGCACCGTCATCATTGCTAATGCTAAACTTAAATCTTTACACACATAGTTGATGACGGTGCCCTTCGTTCTGTTCAAGAATCCGTTATAAAATCGACATACTCAAAATTAAATCTGCTTTTCTCCTTCCTAAAACATTCCTCGGGTTATACAGTTACCCCCAAAAAGGGAGCATTGCTTATGACTATTAAAAAATTAAGACAATTCTTCTGGGAGGTTTGTTTTTATCTTTGTGCTTTTATTTTATTTACTGAAGCTCTTGAAGATATAAAATTTGTTGATATTGATCAATTTAAGTTCGCAACAACACAGAAGAGCGGTTTGCGTATATGTGTTTTCAATCTTAAAGCGCAACAGTATGAGACTATAAACTATTATAATTTGCCAGCAACAAAAGACCGCAAGCCGGAAGGTGAGCTGTTAAAGGATTTTGAAGGTCTAAGAGTAGCATATAATGGTGATGTTATCCTCTCCTCTCCCTTAAAGGGCATGGTTATTCGCACAAACGGTAGGATTCAGACAGAACAAGAAGATTTTAGAATTCATGTTGATGACCAAGAAAGAAACATTGCTTATCCAGGTTTACCACCATTTTCTGCCAATAAATTGAAGACCCATCTAAATGAGCAGTTTGGTAAAGGTCCGCATCGCCAAACTTCGTTTAATATTACCACTTGTACTTTGCCGAGCGGCACATCTACTACAGTCACCTTAGATAATATTTCTTCTGATGAAAGGGAAAATAAAGTTGAAAGAGGCATTATTGGAGAACTCGCTACCCGAATGACACTTTTTTGCTGTGGGTTTTATGAAAAAATCCCTTCTCAGGATAAGTGTAACCAAGGAATTGATGGGGTTTACTTTCAACAGGATGGTAAAGAAGGAGAAGTCGAGGCTTTATTTCTAACCGAATCTAAATGCCAAAATGCTTCTCGTTCACCCCTCAAAATAATGACTACCCAACTTACAGAAAAAATTCTTTATGAAAATATTGGCCGACTTGATCCCGTCTATAAAGAGCGTGTCTTAAATTTTATAGAGTCTTTTCCTAAAAAAGTTTATAAAGGAACGCATCGCATTTTAAAATCAGGAAAATCACAATGGCTGGTGCAACCCTTAGACACTAAAGCCTTTAAAGCTCAGGGGTTAGGGGTTTTTTCTCCTGAAAAAGAGAAAAAAGTCTTCATTGCCAATATCGCCTCGAAATTTAATTCTCCAGAAGAACTGTTAAGAGTTGTTTTTGAATATTATGAACTTGAGAGTGAGGAGGAGAAACTAGTTGTCTTTCAGAGGGCCCTGAGTTGTTCGCCAGAGCATTTATTGCTTTTAATGGAGGCTTGTAAACAGCAAGAACAAAAGCCGGAAGAACAGCGATCTAGAAGAAATCAAGCAGCAGAACAAAAGACCCCTGGCAATCAAACGCCAGTGGAAGAAAGTATCTTAGAAAAACAAATACTTCACGAAGCTCAAAAAAAACCTGTTGCACGGCGGATCAGCTTTAGCCTCCCAGATATTCATGTAAAAGAGGAAGTAAAAGTAGAATATAGCCGAGAAAATTTGTCAACATTGTTGACCTATATAAAAAACGGTTTTAAACGCGCTGCTCTTAAAGAGATTAATGCGGGACTTAAAAGAGTGGATCCCAATACTGTATTACTCGGTCCATCAGAGTTAGCCATGCTTTCCAACTACACACACTACTCAGACTATAACAAAAAGAGAGATCGTAAGCCTCTCTGGGATCTTTTATTACAAGCGTTTCCCGATCAGTATCAACAGACCATAGCAGACGGCCTATATAACGTGAACCCGTCTAGCTAAAACCTTTAAGGTGGTGCGGCCACCTTTCCTGAAAAACTGTCTTTCAAAGATTTTATGACTCAGAATTTAGGAGATACAGTTGTTTAAGGAGCGTTTTTGGAGGGCATATCCCAACTTAAGAATAAACTGTAGAAAATACTGATCCACTTTTAAGCCGACCAGGACGAGTTATAAAAGCAAACTAACATAGCTAATTCAATTAATCAGGAATAAGAGCAAAAACTTTACCCAATTATTCATACCTCCCACTGGAATATCTTTTCCAGCTGTGATCGTAAATCCGTTAAGATGATTCGTTTAGCAGCAAGATAAAGAACAATTAATAAAAACTTATATGCCTTATATCTTAATAAATTCGAATATTCCTCCGTTCCCTCCTTTATGTAATATATATGGAGACCATCCAGGAACGGTGGGTCAAGCTGCTAAAGGTATATGGCAGACATGATCCTCTCCCATTTGTGGGTACCAACGCTTAAAAGATTTTTTGAGTTCGTTATTCAGAGTTTTTGTTCTAACCTGAAGAAGTAAATGTGCCCCTTTTTGAGTCCACCTCATTTGCTGCTTCTTGGCCATTCTTCTGCTAATAACCTCATTAACAGTTGATTCTGCAATAGCTGACGAAATTGCTTCCCCGTGACGATAGCGCTCTCCATAGTTTATGATAAAGGGGCTATTCAAATTAATGTATGTGTAAAACTCATCAAGGATCCGCCACAATTTATACTTCTTATGCTCCTTATTTTCTGAAAACATACCCAGATCAAAACTTAATGATTCTAGAGTATTCAGGGCTTTAAAAACATTCCCATGCCAGAGAAACCACTTTATTCTATCCAGCTGTTTTTCAAAGTCGGCAAAATCCCTCCCCATTGCGCCTTTTGACATCTGTTTTAATACGGTTATTTTCATTGTTATATGAAACCAATCTATAATGTGCTCAGAACGGGGGCTCAGATAGAGAGGGAGCTCACGGACTGTGTCTCCTCCGTCTGTCAAAAATGTAATGTCTTGATTCATCTGTAAGCCTTGATTTTGTAGCATTTCATATAGTTTTCGTTTAGGTTTTTTTTCATAGTTGGTGACATAGCCAAACCTCTGGGAGTCATGGCCTTCTTGCAGGCTTTTACAAACAATGACTTCGAACCATCCTGCTTTACGGTTTTTGCCTTCCCTTGCATGAACATACCCTCCATCTAAGCTGACCGTAATCGGGGTGTCTGGTCTTGGCAGTTGATCCCACTCCCGTTGGCATCCTTCAATAAAAAAGGGCTGTTCTTTTTCTAATTCTGTTTCTAAACGTTCTGATATTTTTGGGTATTTTGGTAAACAGAAGAAGAGCTGATTTCTAAAAGCAAAATCTCCTCTAAAAGGTTAACCGTCATCCCATAGGACATTAATGAGGCCCATTTAGCCGATAAATAACTCAATTCAGGAAATAGGCGTTCTGTCAGAATGAGGGACAATGGACTAAAACTGGATTGAGACCGAGGTTGGCATTTACAAGTAAGTAATCTTGGGCTTCTAAGACAAATCTTACCAAAAAGAGTCCTGTAAATTAAAGAATGGTACCCCTTAATGAAGAAGGTGGCACCGCAGCAGGGACAAAAACGCTGACGAGAAACAAACTCAGTTATTTGATGGGTAACCATCTTTTTTTGAATTTCACAGTTAATTATCTTAGTCTCTTTTAAAGTTAATCCCAAAGTTTCAGCAGATAGCTCTTGTCTTTGGAAACAAGCAATATCTTCTGTTATACATTGATTGGGTATCGTCAAGTTGTTGAGGTAAAACTCGAATTATTGTAAGATTCTTGCAAAAATAAGAGAAAATCTTTCATCATGCGAGATCATTATAAAGGGTATCGTCTTCCCAAAAGTGTTATTGGCTTTGCTGTCCGCTACTATTACCGCTATAAAATCAGCTTAAGAGATTTAAGCGAAATGCTTCAGGATAGAGGCCTATCTGTCACTTACGAAACGATCCGGAATTGGTGCCAAACTTGGGGTCCTGTTTATGCCAGAGATATCCGTCAGAAAAGAGGATCAGCTTTTAAAGACAAATGGCATATTGATGAGGTGAGAGTAAAGATAAGGGGAAGTCTTCTGGTTATGGCGGTTGATTGATGGTGAGGGAGAAGAAATTGATGTCCTTTTACAAAGGAGAAGAAATGCCAAGTCAGCTATCCGATTTTTAAAGCGAGCTCTTAAAAAATTAGGCATGTCTCCTCGCGTCATGGTGACAGATAAGCTGAGAAGCTATAAAAAGGCCCATAGAATTTTACTCAAATCTGCGGAGCATCGATCGCATAAACGCTTGAACAATAGAATAGAAAACAGTCATCAGCCGACAAGAGAAAAAGAGAGACAAATGAGAGGTTTCAAAAGTGTGTCAAGCGCTCAAAGATTTTTAAGCAGTATGGGCACTTTTCTTAATCTTTTAAAAGTAGGACGGTATAAACAGAGAGCCAAAGAGTATCGACAAAAGTTTATCCAATCCATTGATATCTTTAATGAGATTGTGGCTTCCTACCACCATTAGGCCTAATAAGAAAGGCAGAAGGAACGTCTATTTTTTTCCTCTAAACAACTTGACGGTACCCTACGACAAGAGTAAGAAAGGAGGTGCCCGCCTTACGAGCGCTGTAATCATTAAAATGTGCTAGTATATTTAATACTCCTTATTTATTTTTCTCTTAAAATCTCTTAACTTTTTAGGACTCAGTTGGTTGAAGCAGCAATAAAATATAAAAAATTCAGTTAAATAGGAACTCATTTTCTTTCTGAAACTTCTGATTCCGGTAATATTTCCCTTTTTTTATCCCCTCTATAAAGAGATTGTAATAAACCCTAAATTTTTCGGTTTCCGCTTCGACTGCTTGCAATTTACCAGCGTATATAACAGCTAATTCATTTTGCCTCGCTAATCTGTTTGAAAATTGAGGCTCTTCTATTGCTTCTATATTGATTCTCTGAAGGTGTTTTTTAATTTCAGTTTCTGCTTTTGTCAGCACCTCCTTATAAGCCTCTTGCAGCTGCTCAAGAATACTTTCAACCTTTTTATAGGAATGTTTACTTCTTAGATTATTGATGATCTCATCAGCTAATCGAACATTGTCTTCCCCAAAACTGAGGTAAGCATTAGCAAGAAGCATATGTTGCTTCACATAAGGAATAACCTTTGTTGCTTTTTCGCGTTCTCCAATAGCCGTTTTATTCTTTGGATCGATAAAAGCAAGGCAGCTAACCATTAAGCCTGAGTGAGTATTTAACTGATGACGCCAACCAATAAATTGCACCATTATTTTTTCAAGGTGATCATAAGCGGCACAATATAAGGGAGAATATGTATCACTAAGATTAGATTGAAGGGATATAAGCATTGCTTGCCAAGAGCTCAGGAGATCCCTTTCGAGGGAGTTAATTTCTTCTTGATAGTTTGGAGCAGTCATAGGCGGAAGAGAATTAATCTTAAAGATAGTCAATAGATGGTCTTTACGCTTTGCTTTCATAAACCAAAAACTTGCTTGCGCAATATCTTTCTCAACATCTTTACCATATTGGTACATAATTGCTAAACTGGTTTGAGCATCTACATATCCCCGGCTTGCCGCTTTTATATCCCATTCGAGTTTACCCAGGATCCTTAATCGATGCTTTGCGATTGCTAAGCCTTGATTCGCAGCCTTTATATACCAATCCATTGCTTTATTATAATCGCACTCGACTCCTAGTCCCTCTTGGTACATATACCCTAAATTATTTTGAGCGACTGCAAGTCCTTGGTTCGCGACCTTTGTATACAATTCCACTGCCTTATTATAGTCACGCTCGACCCCTAGTCCATATTGATACATATAACCTAGATTGCTTTGACCCGCTGCCTCTTCTTGGTTTGCAGCCTTTGTATACAATTCCACTGCTTTATTATAGTCACGCTCTACTCCTAGTCCATATTGGTATATATACCCTAGATTGATTTGACCTACTGCCTCTTCCTGGTTTGCAGACTTTGTATATAATTCCACTGCTTTATTATAGTCACGCTCTACCCCTAAGCCCTCTTGATACATATACCCTAGGCAATTCTGAGCGATTGCCTCTCCTTGGTTAACAGCCTTTATATACCATTCGATTGCTTTATTATAGTCACGCTCTACCCCTAAGCCCTCTTGATACATATACCCTAGGCGATTCTGAGCGATTGCCTCTCCTTGGTTAACAGCCTTTATATACCATTCGATTGCTTGAGTATAGTCGCGCTCTACTCCTAGTCCATATTGGTACATATGTCCCAAATTGATTTGAGCGACTGCATATCCTTGGTTCGCGACCTTTGTATACAATTCCACTGCCTTATTATAGTCACGCTCTACCCCTAACCCATGTTGGTACATAAATCCTAAATTATTTTGAGCGATTGCTAACTCTTGGTTCGCAGCCTTTGTATACCATTCCACTGCTTTATTATAGTCACGCTCTATGCCTAATCCATCGTGGTACATAAATCCTAAATTGCTCTGAGCCAGGGCTCTGCCAGCTTTAGCCCGAGCTTTTGCACTGCTAACAAGTTCTCCAAATAAACCAGCGTCTTTTGTTTTATCGCCTAAACCTAGCAAGACGAAAAGATACCCGTCATCCTGCTGCGCCTTTGCCTTTATCCCCTCCCAGTTAAAAGGTTCGATAAGACCTTTGATGAATGATGTTACGCCTCTCTCTAAGCATTGTCTGACAATTTCTTCTTGAGCACCTGTATCGTTGTTATTAGCGAGTCCAGCCAATTCTTTGATATCCATTGAGGTACACTTAGGAGGCATAATCCCTATAGTATCGTCTTGCTGTTTCTCTGGGTTTTCTTTGTTTTTAAATTCCTCTATAGATAAGGCTTCCGCTTGCAGACGCTGAGGTTCTTCAGAAGCGTATGCTGGTAAAAGGTTGGCAATAAACCATAAGGCTACGATAAGAGTAAGAAAGGGGGTGTTCGCCTTATGAGTGCTGTAATCATTGAAATGTTCTTGCATAATTTAATCCTCCATATTTATTTTTCTCTTGGAATCCCTTAACTTTTTAGGGCTCAGGTGTTTGAAGCAGCAATAAAGTATAAAAAAATTCAGGGAAATAGGTACTCATTTTCTTTCTGAAACTTCTGGTTTCGGCAATATTGCCCTTTTTCTACCTCGTCTAGAAACAGATTATAATAAATCCTGAACTTTTCAGCTTCCTCTTTAACCGCTTGCACTTTACTTGTATAAATAACAGCTAACTCATTTTTCCGAGCTAATCTTTTTGAAAAGCCAGGTTCATCTATTTTATATAAATCAAGCCACTGCAGCTGTTTTTTGATTTCAGTTTCTGCTTTTTCCAACGCATCCTTATAAGATGCGTGCAGATGCTCAAGTATACTTTCAACTTTTTTATAAGAATACTTGCTGTTGAGGTTATTGACAATTTCCTCAGCAAATTGGACGTTGTCTTCACCAAAACTAAGGTAGCCCTTAGAAAGGAGCGTATGTTGCTTGACATATGGTGTAATATTTGTTGCTTTTTGACGGTTCTCAATGACGGTTCTATCTTTTGGCTCTCTAAAAACAAGGCAGCTAACCATTAAGCCTGGCCGAGTATTTAGCTGATGACGCCACCCAATAAATTGCATCATTATCTCTTCGAGCTGTTCATAAGCAGCACAATGTAAGAGAGAATGTTTTCCATTAACATCATATTTATTTTGTATAAGCATTGCTTGCCAACAGCTAAAGAGATACCCTTCGATAGAGTTAATTTGCTCTTGATAATTTTGATCAGTCATAGCCGGAGAAGAACTAATCTTAAAAATATTTAATAGATAGTCTTTACTCTTTGCTTTCATAAACCACAAACTTGCTTGCGCAACATCCCTATTTATTACGTTACCAGCTTGGTATATTAACCCTAAACTGGTTTGAGCAGCTGCATATCCTTGTTTTGCAGCCTTTGTATACAATTTGACTGCTTTATCATAATCACGCTTCACCCCTAATCCATACTGGTACATAAGTCCTAAATTGACACAAGCGGCTAGATATTCTTGTTTTGCAGCCTTTGTATACCATTCAACTGCTTTAGTATAATCACGCTTAACTCCTAATCCATCGTGGTACATAAGTCCTAAACTGGTTTGAGCAGCTGCATATCCTTGTTTTGCAGCCTTTGTATACAATTTGACTGCTTTATCATAATCACGCTTCACCCCTAATCCATACTGGTACATAAGTCCTAAATTGACACAAGCGGCTAGATATTCTTGTTTTGCAGCCTTTGTATACCATTCAACTGCTTTAGTATAATCACGCTTAACTCCTAATCCATCGTGGTACATAAGTCCTAAATTGTTCTGCGCGGCTGCACACCCTTGGTTAGTAGCCTTTGTGTACAATTCCACTGCTCTAGTATAATCCCGCTCTACCCCTAACCCATGTTGGTACATATGACCTAAATTGTTTTGAGCGGCCGCATGTCCTTGAGTCACGGCTTTTGTGTACAATTCCACTGCTCTAGTATAATCCCGCTCTACCCCTAACCCATGCCGGTAAATATGCCCTAAATTGTTTTGAGCCGCTGCATGCTCTTGAGTCACGGCTTTTGTATACCATTCGATTGCTTTGTTAAGGTCACGCTCTACCCCTAACCCATGTTGGTACATATACCCTAAATTGTTCTGGGCCGCTGCATGCTCTTGAGTCACGGCCTTTGTATACCATTCCATTGCTGTGGTATAATCATGCTTAACTCTTAACCCATGTTGGTACATATACCCTAACTCATTTTGAGCGTCTGCACGCCCTTGGTTAGCAGCCTTTGTGTACAATTCCACTGCTCTAGTATAATCACGCTCTACCCCTAACCCATGCCGGTAAATATGCCCTAAATTGTTTTGGGCTGCTGCATGCTCTTGAGTCACGGCTTTTGTATACCATTCGATTGCTTTGTTAAGGTCACGCTCTATCCCTAAGCCCTCTTGGTGCATACGCCCTAAATTGTTCTGGGCCGCAGCTTCGCCTTGTTTAGCAGCCTTGGTATACCATTCGATTGCTTTGTTAAGATCACGCTCTATCCCTAAGCCCTCTTGGTGCATACGCCCTAAATTGTTCTGGGCCGCAGCTTCGCCTTGTTTAGCAGCCTTGGTATACCATTTCATTGCTTTGTTAAGGTCACGCTCTACCCCTAACCCATGTTGGTACATATACCCTAAATTGTTCTGGGCCGCAGTCTTGCTTTGGTTAGCTGCCTGAGTGTATAACTTAAATGCTTTGCTATAATCCCGCTCTAAACCTAATCCTTGTTGGTACATATACCCTAAACTACCTTGAGCAATTGCACATCCTTTGCTAGCAGCCTTTGTAAACCATTCAATTGCTTTGCTATAATTACGCTCAATTCCTAAGCCTTCCTGGTATATATGCCCTAAATTAGTTTGAGCAAGTACAAATCCTTTGCTAGCAGCCTTTGTGTACAATTCCACTGCTCTAGTATAATCACGCCCTACCCCTAATCCCTCGTGGTACATAAGTCCTAAATTGTTCTGAGCCGCAGCCTCGTCTTGGTTAGCAGATTTTATATACCATTCCACTGCTTTCTCCTCGTCAAGCTCAACTCCTAAACCATATTGGTACATAAATCCTAAATTGCTCTGAGCCAGGGCGCTGCCAGCTGTAGCCCGAATTTTTACACTGCCAGCAATTTCTCTATATAAAGAGGATTCTTTTGCTTTATCTGCTAAACTTAGCAACAGAAAGAGATATCTATCATCTTGCTGAGCTTTTTCTTTTATTCCTCCCCAGGTAAAAGGTTCGACTAGCACTTCCATGCAGGACATTACGCCTGTTGTTAAGCAGCGTATGATAATTTCTTCTTGAGCATGTGTATCATTATTATTAGCAAGTGCAGCTAGTTCTTTGATATTCATTAAGGTGTATTTAGCGAGTATGGCTCTTACAGCTTCATCTTGCTGGTCCTCTTGCTTTTCTTTGTCTTTAAATTCCTCTAAAGACAGTGCTTCCGCTTGCAGGCAGCCGTGTGTTTCAACTCTAGACGCTACAAGCTTCTCTGGGGTTTCAGAAGTATACACACGAGAAGAGTTGACAATTAACCCTGCTGCTACAATAAAAGTAAAGGGGAAAGTGACCGCCTTAGCGCCATAAATATTGAAATTTTCCAACATACCTTAGGCCTCCATATTATTTTTTGTCTTAAAATGCATTAATTTTGCTAGAATCACTATTTTCGCGCCAGCAGACGAGCATAAAAAAAGATATTGCCAACTCAACTCAAAATTAGAAGTTTTTACTCTAAATTCAACAGATATTCGTTTTCTTGTTGGAACTTCTGATTGCGATAATATTGTCCTTTTTCTACCTCGTCTAGAAACAAATTGTAGTAAATTCTGAACTTCTTAGTTTCCTCTTCAACCGCTTGCACTTTATTTGTGAATGTAATAGCTAATTCATTTTTCCGAGCTAATCTTTTTGAAAATTGAGGCTCTTCTATTACCTCTAAATCAAGCATTTGCAATTGTTTTTTAATCTCAGTTTCTGCTTTTGTCAGCACCTCCTTATAAGCCTCTTGCAGCTGCTCAAGAATACTTTCAACCTTTTTATAGAAATGTTTACTGTTTAGATTATTGATGATCTCATCAGCTAATCGAACATTGTCTTCCCCAAAACTGAGGTAAGCATTAGCAAGAAGCGTTTGTTGCTTCACATAAGGAATAACCTTTGTTGCTTTTTCGCGTTCTTCAACAGCGGTTACATCTTTTAATGTTTGAAAAACAAGGCAGCTAATCATTAAGCCTGATTGAGTCCTTAATCGATGACGCAAACTAATAAATTGAACCATTATTTCCTCAAGTTGCTCATAAGCGTCACGATTTAAGGAAGAATATTTATCATCAAGATCATATTTATTTTGGACAAGCATTGCTTGCCAAGAACCAAGGAGATCAGCTTCGATGAAGTTAATTTGCTCTGGATAAGGGGGTGCCGTCAAAGGCGGAAGAGAATTAATCTTAAAAATATTTAAGAGATGGTCTTTACGCTTTGCTTTCATAAACCAGAAACTTGCTTGCGCTAGATCCTTCTCTATTCCTTTACCATATTGATACATAAACCCTAAGCTGGTTTGAGCGTCTGCATACCCCTGACTTACCGCCTTTATATACCATTCCACTGCTGCGATATAATCACGCTCTACCCCAAAACCATTTTTGTACATAGTTCCTACTAGATGCTGAGCCCTTGCATGTCCTTGGTTTGCAGCCTTTGTATACAATTTGACTGCTTTATCATAATCACGCTCTACCCCTAACCCATGTTGGTACATATGACCTAAATTGTTTTGAGCGTGTGGATTACCTTGGTTTGCAGCCTTTGTATACAATTTGACTGCTTTATCATAATCACGCTCTACCCCTAACCCATGTTGGTACATATGACCTAAATTGTTTTGAGCGGTTGGATTACCTTGGTTTGCAGCCTTTGTAAACCATTCCACTGCTTTGGTATCGTCACGCTCCACCCCTCTTTCATGTTGGTACATATACCCTAAATTGTTTTGAGCGTATGGATCACCTTGGTTTGCAGCTTTTGTATACCATTCCACTGCTTTGGTACCGTCATGCTCTACTCCTAACCCATGGTGGTACATATGACCTAAATTATAGTACATATGCCCTAAACGGTGTTGAGCGGTTGCATGTCCTTGGCTTGCAGCCTTGGTATACCATTCCACTGCTTTAGTATCGTCACGCTCTACCCCTAACCCATGTTCGTACATATGGCCTAAACGGTGTTGAGCGGCTGCATGTCCTTGGCTTGCAGCCTTTATATACCATTCCACTGCTTTGGTACCGTCATGCTCTACCCCTAACCCATGTTGGTACATATGACCTAAATTATAGTACATATGCCCTAAACGGGTTTGAGCGTATGGATTACCTTGGTTTGCAGCCTTTGTATACCATTCCATTGCTGTGGTATAATCATGCTTAACTCCTAACCCATTTTGATACATATATCCTAAATTGTATTGAGCAGTGACCTCTCCTTGATTTGCAGCTTTTGTATACCATTCCACTGCGTTGATATCGTCACGCTCTACCCCTAACCCATGTTGGTACATATGACCTAAATTGTTTTGAGCGGATGGATTACCTTGGTTTGCAGCCTTTGTATACAATTTGACTGCTTTATCATAATCACGCTCCACCCCTCTTTCATGTTGGTACATATACCCTAAATTGTTTTGAGCGGATGGATTACCTTGGTTTGCAGCTTTTGTATACCATTCCACTGCGTTGATATCGTCACGCTCTACCCCTAACCCATGTTGGTACATATGACCTAAATTGTTTTGAGCGTTGGATTACCTTGGTTTGCAGCCTTTGTATACAATTTGACTGCTTTATCATAATCACGCTCCACCCCTCTTTCATGTTGGTACATATACCCTAAATTGTTTTGAGCAGTGGCCTCTCCTTGATTTGCAGCTTTTGTATACCATTCCACTGCTGTGGTATAATCATGCTTAACTCCTAACCCATTTTGATACAT
Source organism: Candidatus Paracaedibacter acanthamoebae (assembly GCF_000742835.1). GTDB lineage: Bacteria > Pseudomonadota > Alphaproteobacteria > Paracaedibacterales > Paracaedibacteraceae > Paracaedibacter > Paracaedibacter acanthamoebae. Next base: position 1,508,059 of record NZ_CP008941.1, read on the forward strand.
ATATCCTAAATTGTATTGAGCAGTGGCCTCTCCTTGATTTGCAGCTTTTGTATACCATTCCACTGCTGTGGTATAATCATGCTTAACTCCTAACCCATTTTGATACATATATCCTAAATTGTTTTGAGCGTATGGATTACCTTGATTTGCAGCTTGGGTATACCATTTGACTACTTTATCATAATCACGCTCTACCCCTAACCCATGTTGGTACATATGACCTAAATTGTTTTGAGCGGTTGGATTACCTTGGTTTGCAGCTTTTGTATACCATTCCACTGCGTTGATATCGTCACGCTCTACCCCTAACCCATGTTGGTACATATGACCTAAATTGTTTTGAGCGGATGGATTACCTTGGTTTGCAGCCTTTGTATACAATTTGACTGCTTTATCATAATCACGCTCCACCCCTCTTTCATGTTGGTACATATACCCTAAATTGTTTTGAGCGGATGGATTACCTTGGTTTGCAGCTTTTGTATACCATTTCATTGCTTTGTTAAGGTCACGCTCTACCCCTAACCCATCTTGGTACATATGCCCTAAACTGTTTTGAGCGTATGGATCACCTTGGTTTGCAGCCTTTGTAAACCATTCCACTGCTTTATCATAATCACGCTCCACCCCTCTTTCATGTTGGTACATATACCCTAAATTGTTTTGAGCGTATGGATTCCCTTGATTTGCAGCCTTTGTATACAATTTGACTGCTTTATCATAATCACGCTCCACCCCTCTTTCATGTTGGTACATATACCCTAAAGTGTTTTGAGCAGTAGCATCTCCTTGATTTGCAGCCTTTGTAAACCATTCCACTGCTTTGGTATCGTCACGCTCTACCCCTAACCCATGTTCGTACATATATCCTAAATTGTTTTGAGCGTATGGATTCCCTTGATTTGCAGCTTGGGTATACCATTTGACTGCCTTGATATCGTCACGTCCCACCCCTAACCCATGGTGGTACATGTACCCTAAATTGTTCTGAGCTAGTGCTCTTCCAGCTTTAGCTCCGCCCTTTACACTGCTAACAATTTCTACAAATGCAAAAGACTTTTTTTCTTTATCTGCTAAACTTAGGAAGAGAAAGAGAGATCTATCATCTTGCTGAACCTTTTCTCTTATCCCCGTCCAACTAAGAGGTTTAACAAGGTGTTTCATTAAGGGGGTTACATATATTGTTAAGCAGCGTATGATAATTTCTTCTTGAGCATGTGTATCATTATTATTAGCAAGTTCAGCTAATTCTTTGATATTCATTAAGGTGTATTTAGCGAGTATGGCTCTTACAGCTTCATCTTGCTGGTCCTCTTGCTTTTCTTTGTCTTTAAATTCCTCTAAAGACAGTGCTTCTACTTGCAGGCGGGAGGGAGCTTCAAAATCAGTTAAAATTTTAGAAGGTACAAACCCCAGTAGAGTTTCAGAAGCGTATGCGGGTAAAAGGCTGACAATAATCCCTAAGACTATGACAAGACTAAGAAAGGGAGTGTCCGCTTTGGTAGGGCCGCAATCATTGAAATGTTCTAGCATGCTTTAATACTCCATATTATTTTTCACTATTCTCAAGCCATGTTAAAACTTAAAAAACTTTAAAACTCAGTAGACCAACTTATGTTCCCTAAATATTGAGGGGGATAAATTGTTAAGTTAGTAGGCATCCTTTCTGAGGTGTACCGTTACTTTTTTTATAACCCTCTACCCCTAAGGTATCTATTTCCTTTGGTCGATCAGACAATACAAGAGAAACACCTAAATTATTAGTCTGTCAGGTAGCCATGTCTCATCAGAATATATTCAAAGAAAGCAGGTTTGTAAGGATTTGGCGAGTTATGAGGATCAAAGAAGTCATTTTCTTCAAACTCTTCAAATGCCTGGCTTAGCTTTGGGAGACAGAACAGATCCTGGCGCGCAAATTCAATGAGTGCTTCGGTAGGTATTTCTTTTTTTTGAAGGGAAGCATTCATAATCAGCTCGGTTAAAGCTTTTACTGTCAAGGGCGGGACTTCGGTATATAGAGAAGAACTATCAGAATTGCTGAAATGCAATGTTCCTCCTTTAAAAAAGCGCTTAATCACCTTTGAAGGAGAATATTTGGTATCTTCCCCCTCTCCCCATGTTGGGTACGTCGGATGGTTAAAGATTTGAGGTAACCCTAATGGTAAGCGGACTCTTTCTTCGAGAAGTCGCCCAGCCTCGGTTGCTTCTTCATGGGCACCGGGAAGGGGGTTGCGATGTAACTGGAGGAAATGTCGTTTATAATTAGTAATGACCTTACTAATATGGAATCCTAAAGGTCTTCCTCTTGTCCCTTCAAAGGTGAGGCTCCAAAGTTTCTCCTGTAAAAATTCGGAAAATCCATCGGCACACCTCTCATTATTCTGCAAGAAAAGCGCTGCCGCAGTACCCTGGCGATACTGTAGGTTCCTCTCATCAGCATCTATGGCTTCTGGTGCGTCACCGTGGACGACTTCCACGGTTCCTTCCTCCAGCGGCTCCCCCTGCCCTTCTTGTTGGATTATCCTGTTATAAACCCGTAAGAATATCCTTCTTAAGGCTTCTTGATTATCATGGAGGAGTTTGTCCTCAAACAGGGAAGGCAACTGTGAGGCGAGGTCTTCAGTATAAGCCGGATGGGATGGATTATAAGCTCTTTCCAGATCTTGTTGGATTTGTCTGAAGGCTTCTAAGCTAATTTCTTCATCTGAGATATCGTCAAAATTCATGTCGAGATAGGCTTTGAGGTAGGGATCTTGGAGAATAAGCATATGGTTGAGCCGACGCCCCTCCTGAGGAAGCTCTTGAAGATACTTAGTCAGAGCTCCCATAGCTTGTTGAAAATCCTCACTTAAAGAATAAAGGGGTGCCCCTTCATATATGATTTCATAATCTTGTCCTAGCTCTGCTCTAATCCAAGCTGCAGTCATCCCGCTGAATCTTCCTACTTCTTCTAGGATATCGATGGGAGCGTCTGGTTGTTGCCTTAAGAGCACCAGCTTGGCAGACGTATTGGCATGTTCGTGCAGTTCCGCTTCTTCGTATAAGCTAATTGCTTGTCGCAAATCTTGCTCTACACCTCTTCCCCTTTCGTAGAGAGAGGCAAGATTAAAGAGCGCCTCAAAGCACTCTTTAGCCACAGCGTCCTCATAATATTTTTTAGCTTCCATATAGTATTTTTTAGCTTCCTGCTCAGCTCCAGCGTCTTTTTCAGCCTGAGCCAGTAGCTCACACATTCTCCCTGCATTATATAAAGCGCTAACCTTACCTCGTACAGCCGCCTTATGATAGCTTTTGCGAGCTTCCTCCAGATCTTGCGTTACGCCGACCCCTTTAGCATAAAAATCGCCCACTTTAGCAAGAGCACCTTGATCATCGTGCATAGCGGCTTTATTGTACCACTTAAAAGCTTGAGTCAAGTCCTGAACTACATATTGGCCAAACTCGTGCATGCGGCCAAGCATGACCATTGCATCTAATTGGTGCTTGCCAATAGCAGCCTCTTTGAACCATTTATAGGCTTCCCTATAATCTTTAGGGACACCTAACCCATTATAATAATGCCGACCTAATTCATAGGCGGCCTGGGGATGGCCCTTTTCAGCAGCTTTCTCATAATAGAGTATAGCTTGAGCAAGGTCTATATTATGTGAAACTGCCTCAGGCGGACCTTTGGCCCAGGCTTTGGCAAGACAATACTGGGCCCCGGGATCATCCGAATAGTTTGCTACTATACGGCGAAAGTTAAATTTTGCCATAGGAAGGAAATGTCCTTGACCATCTTGAGCATCTTCATAATGCCGCTCTGCTCGACCCCGATCAGGACTGATGAGACCATAACCATTCTCACACATCCAACCCAAGTTGTTCATCGCTTCTCTTACCCCTTCATTAGCGGCTTGCTTATAAAACTCATAAGCAATTTCAGGATTATCGCCATAGATTTCATGCAAATAGCCCAAGGCAAAGGCATTTATGGGAGAAGGAGAAAGAAATGACAGCGTTGGACTAAAATAAGCAATATCTCTGGGACCATAGTCCCGCAAATCTAAAATAGAAGTCCCTGTTTGAATACGGTGAATACGTCCAGGTGCTTGTAAGAGAGATAAATTTGGAAGACGTAAGCCCTCTATTCCCTGAGCACCGCTTAAGTCAGCACCATAAAGGTTTGCCCCCTCTAATTTGGCACCTTTTAAATTAGCTCCTCTTAAATTAGCCCCCCTGAGATCAGCGCCTTCAAGATCTGCCCCTTCTAAATTACTGCTCGGGAGATTCCAGCCATTGAGTTTACATCCTTTAAGGTTGCCATAAGGACAATGATGTGTCTCCCTTAACTTGTCCAGATCACTAGCGTATATAAAGCTGGTAAGAAAGTAAGAGGCTAAGAGATATCTTGTTAATTGTATTTTGTATTTCATGGTTCGACCTTTCCATTATATATATTTTTTTATTCCATAAAAGTTGTGCCTAATAAGAGCGCCTTATATCCAAGGAGAGATAATGCGCACTTTGAATGAACAATTCCTCTTCTGGTTCCTCTCCCGACCAGTCAGGAATTCCGCGAAAATAATTTTCCTCTACTAAAGAGACATCAGAGCCAAAAGTTGCCTTAAGAGGCTCTGATGTATTCTTAATGGAAGAAAAAACTTCGTTTACTCTTTTTCCTTCATCTAGGAAATTTTGATACTGTGTACTAATATTGGGATAGCAGTCTGCAAACAACTCCCATAGTGTTGGCGGAATTTTCTTTTCCCTTACAAAGGCTTTCATTTTATACAGCAAAGCGCTAATAGTCTGGGGCACTGATACTTTAAACGATAAGAAAGGTAGCCTTAACTCCCTCCATAATTCTGATAAGTATCGTTCAGAAAGAAGTCCATCTTTATCTCGCCGCCCATGTATCTTATGTCTAGCGTACCAAAGCAAGATATCTTTTAAGTGTTGATAGCGAGCCGCTTGAATCTGCAGAGTCTCTAACCATTCACGTATTAACTGTTTAGGATCTACATTATTAATCAAGTTAAGGGTTGAGGGACTAACGGCTTCGTGCATAGCCGGAAAAGTTAATAAGACAGATTTTAGAACCCCCTCGCCAAATTTTCCTAAAGGCGATGTTATTACGTGATCGTTATCAATGCTGACCCAACCCCACTTCCTTCCTTCCACAGAAGTGACAATAAAATTATCAGCCTTACCATCCTCAGGACAGGTCAACAGCGCTCCCAGAACTTGGCGGGAGAAATGTTCACCATCTAACTCCAGAGTATTATTTTCTTCAAGAACTTCCTTACCTGTTGGTCCAGCAATTCCTTGGGAAGCTTGTAAGAAGAACGGCCCCTCATAGTGATTCTCTTCCTTCCTTTCAAACTGCACGGCATCTAGAAGCAGGAGTCCTGAAGTTGGTATTTCAATCCCTAGCTTGTTATAAAGGCTAAAAAGCATATATTCTCGTGAAGGGTTAATACGAGAGAAGCCATCACTTTTAAAATAAACGGTTTTAGATTCAGGATAAGCTCTAGATACGGGAGTATGATCCTTGGAGGGCAAAAAAGTGACACGATGAGTGCCATTGGGGCTAAGGTGCTCAGCTTCCCTCCGATTCTTATTATAGCCAAGAATATACCGTGCTCGAGCCTGGGATATACGATAAAAAGGTTCTGGTAAGCATTCGCCCATCAATAAGGCTTTCGGCTCAAGCATTTCGTCGGAAGATTCTATAGGGGCTAGGCACGCTGTATGAATATCTATCAGGAAATCCTCATATAATGCAGCAACTTTGTCCATGAGAATAGGTCCTTCCAGATACTGTGGAAAAAGCTGAGCAAGAAGCCCCTTGAAGGAATGGATTTCCTTTTTTATAGTGTCAAGCTCAGATGATATACTTTCTGGAAAAAGGAAGATATCGTTGAGTTTTAGATACCCTTCGCATCCCTCTTTGTTAATGAGACGTTCGGGCTCAATAAGTTTTGACCAGAGATTATCCCATTTGTTACGAAATTCAGTGTCTGCTTCCAGATACTTTTTCAGCACTTTTTGTAAACTATAACGGGCATTCAAACGGGGGTCCGGTTGAGCTCCAGTCAATTCTATGATCTGTTGTATGAGATCAGCACGGCTTATATCTTGTTCTATCTTTTTAGGGGTAGTCTTGAGCAGTTCTTGGGAAGTTCCATTAGCGGACTCTTTAGATTGATTGCATCCCTTAGAAAAGCTTGAGCTATTGCAGTTTATTTGCTTTCCCCCTTCATTCTCATAAAAGTGCTGACACAGTATATCCATGAGAATATACCTTTGTTCGGTTATGGCCTTACTTTCTTCTCCCAACTCCATTGCATTTAAGGAAGAGCTCAAAAATAAAAATAAAGCCCATAAACCCCGAATTTTTTGTCGTTTAGCAATCAGACCTCTGTCAAAAAATGTCATTTTCTATTCTTCTCCGATTTTTAATTCATCTTTAACTTTAAAAAGGGCGCCTAGATATAGGAAATCAGGATAGTAAGATCTCGTTACTGCTTTGGTCAGGTATTCGAATCTTTCTATGAAATAAAGTTTCACTCCGTCCTTAATTTAGAGTGGAGTAATCCCCCGCCTGTCTTTTCATCCTCCCTGTTATCGTGATCCTGCTGCATCTCCTCAAGCATACCTTTAGCTCCTGCGTGACCATTTTTGGCAGCTTCTTGGAAGTGTTTTGTTGCTTCGTCATTACCCTCATCATGGTAAATTATTCCAAGCATAAATTGGGCGTCTGCGTTACCTTTTTTTGCCGCTTGCCAAAACTGCTCCTTCGCTGCCGCCAAATCCTTGTTCTTACCGTCGTCATAATAAGTCATTCCAAGCATGAATCGAGCATCTAGACTACCTAATTCGGCAGCTTGCCTAAACCAGCTTATAGCGCTGTCCATCTCCTGGTTCTTATAGGCTATTGCTCCTAGCATGCATAGAGCTTCAAGATGCTCTTGTTTGGCCACTTCTTGAATTAACTCTATAGGTAAGTCTCGGTACAGTACCTTCCCCATGTTAAATTGTGCCTCTGAATCGCCATTTCGAGCCGCAGGTAACCATTTACTTACCTCTTCATATCCTTCCATCTCCCAATGAGGCGGCATTATGATATTAACTCTAGGGGACAAGTCATTCTCTTCTTCGAGAGAGTGAGGTAATATCTCAGCATCAGTGGGGCCATCAGAATAGCTTAATTGTTCAACTGCCGGATTGCTGAAAGTTCTAGCTTCAGTAGAATGTACCGCTGAATCTGAATTGGGTTTTTCTTGTGAATCAAAATTAGCTTTCTTCTCTAGGGCAATACGAAGCCCCTCTTGTAATGCTCGCTGGGATTCCCCTACCCGGCAAACCCCTTCTGTGAGCAAGATAGTCGGGCCAGGCGTCTCTCCTATCTCAGAAGTGCCCTGGATTTTCCCTAAGGGAGACAGCTCATCTTTATTCTTTTGGACGGCTGCTCTCTCTTGCATGTCTACGGGAACGAGATCGTTCCCTATGCTTTCCCAAATATCTAATTCTCTCATCTTATTCACTTTTAAATCTAGAGTAAGTTCTGCGTCAAAGATATGTAGGTCAGTTGTTGTATCTATTTCATGAGTTTCCTCAGTTTGATCCAAGAAAGATGGCTTACTTCCATTTTCTTGCGAGCACCCCCTCTTTTGCATCTCTTCGTAAATTGGTGGGTTCTTTGAATACCCCCTAGTAGCCAACCGACTCGACTTACTCTCTTCCTCTGAATCAGAACGAAACTCTCCTTTTAAATTCAGATTAGTATCTTCATGTAAAGCTTGATTATGTTCCTTTTCTAACTCTAGCTTGTCCTCCGTTACGTGGTCATAATCTTTGCCGTGAAGGAGGTTTGAGCCAGTTGTCTTACGTATTTCATGAGCAGTCTGGATTTGCCTCAAGGAAGATAATTCATCTTCGTCTTTTTGAGGGCCTTCTTTAACGTATAAATCTTTGGGCGCTAGTTCGTTATATATGCTGTCTATAATATATGCCTCCCCAATTCTATCTCCTTCCTCTGAATCAGAGCAAAACTCCCATGCGGAATAAAAGTTTTGCCTTTCTAGTCTATCTAGATGAGGTTCTTTTTCTAAATTCCGTTGGGACTGGGCTATAGAGCACCTTCCATTGGGGATATGGGGGCCAGGCACATTACCTGCTTCATAGGTATCCTGGAGGTCCCCTAAGGGCAAGCCTCCCTTTTTATTTTTTTGCTCGTCTTCGCTCCTGGACCATTCTTGATTGATTAGGTCGTTACATAGTTTTTCCATAAGCTCAATTCGTGTATGCTTTTCCTCTGAACCAGGGTGAAGCCCGCCTTGCAAGTCTTCGAAAACTGATGGGGCCCATAAATAATCTGGTATATCAGCCGCCTGGCTAGACTTATCCTTTTCCATAGCCATTAACGAAGGGTAGGAGGAACTAATAAGTATTAGTTTAAGGATGAGCTCATAAAGCCTCTTTGAAAGAAGAAGATAATTAGTCTCTAAAAGTTTCATCATCTGACTCCGCATCTTCATTCTCAGGTCCGTGCATAGCTTGATATCTTTGGGAGATAGCGATTTCTAGGACTCTTTGCACTGGTACTTCCGCTTTTGTTTGTCTGTCGGTTTGGCTTATTTTCTTTAAGTTATTAGCTTGTCTCGCTAATGAATCTCCGCTAAAGGGCGCACTTATAGCTCCCACAGGATGCGAATCTTCCTGGCATCCAGCCGGACTTGGATCTGGTGGTGGGGGTGGAGGTACCGCCGATCCACCTGAGTCTGCAGTAGAAGCTTTTACCTCCCTATTGCCTGCCATTTGATTACCAGTCTGGGTTGGGGTCATTACGGCCGGACTCGGAGGTGGTGGGGGCGGAGGTACCGCCGATCCACCTGAGTCTGCAGTAGAAGCTTTTACCTCCCTATTACCTGCCGTTTGATTACCGGTCTGGGTTGGAATCATTACGGCCGGACTCGGAGGTGGTGGGGGTGGAGGTACCGCCGATCCACCTGAGTCTGCAGTAGAAGCTTTTACCTCCCTATTGCCTGCCGTTTGATTACCGGTCTGGGTTGGAGTCATTACGGCCGGACTCGGAGGTGATGGGGGTGGAGGTACCGCTGATCCCCCTGGTTCTCCAGGGGAAACGTTTAATTCCCAATTGTCTATAGATTGATCCGGAACTTGAGTATGAGATAAGCTCTGCTCTTGCCCTTTTAGAAGAGCCATAATCGAAGGATGGAGATATTCAGCAAAAGAAAATATTTTTTCTTTATGTATCATACCCACTTGATAAAAGCATAGTGTAGCTAACTCCTTATACTGCTTAATACTCTCGCGGGTATTATCGGAATTTAATTCTGTTATGCAATTATCCCAAATACGATGAAAAGCGTATGCTTCTTCTTCAGTTATTTCCGTTCTCCTGCGGTCAGCATCCGACATTATTGCAAGGCTTGCTAATCTTTCAAAAATTGAGGGATTGAGGATACTGTTTATACCTGACTTTTCTGACAGATCCATTCCATGCGAATGGGCGCACATTAGGCTATAAATTACTGCACGTTTGAAGCTTTTATTCGCCATAATCGGTTGTAATTTTTTCATTTTAATCCCTTATTAATTCCAGTTTATCCCGAATTTTTTCCCCATGCAAAAGAGAGCCAACCAATTCATATGGCGTACCAGAATCTGATGAACAAGCCTTATCATTCCATTAGAAATATCACTTTTGCTGTATTTCACGGGCTTAGCTTCTTTTTCCAAGGCCTTATTTTCCACGATCTTGTCGCATAGCTCCACAACCAAGGCCAATTCTTCAGCTTTTTGCCAAGAAAATACGGTTTCATTAGCGAGGCCTACCAATAAGTGCCCTAGTAACCCTCCCGGAATGTCCTCGAAGAAAGCCTTCGCCCAAGGCTCCATCTGGTCTGTTGTTAACGAACTCTTATGAAGGTTTAAAATGTGATAAAAGATTTTTTCATCCCCTTGCCTTTTCGAAGATTGATCCCCCACCAAAACCTCCTCCAAGCGATCGGAATTTACCGCTTTTTTATAAAGCTGATCCGCTTGGCATTTAATCCCCCCAAAATTAAGGTCCTCCAAAGGTTTTATAAGCCTAGCTAGGATGCAAAAGCTGAAAACATCTTCCCGTAAGCGCCATTTAAAATTACCAAATAATTCTTTAATTTGGTCTTGATAGCGCAGGATTGGGTTGGTATCACGACCTACATGATGATAGTCTGGGAATTCTAAGCGACTTATACTCAAGTCATAAATAAATGATACATTTATCTTTCCGAAGATAGGATCTTCTCTAGGAATGAAAGCACGCATTATAGATTCTAAGTCTTCTTGGAGAAGGAGAAACCCGTCCTTAATACCAAGATTGTAAATAGTTTTAGTTCGAATGTCCGCCAAAAGCTTGAATTTTTCCTCTACTTCTATTAATTCGCTATCATCTGCAGGGTTATTATGGCGGACTATTCTTTCCTCCAGATCTTCAATTATTTGTTTTTTTGCCTGCGCTTCAATTTCGTAAGTTTCAAAAGGGTATTCAAAGGCTTTAATTTGCTCTTGTATCTTTTCTAAAGTTCTTTGATAAGTTGTGCGCTCGTCGGTACGTTTCGCATGAGAAAGACAAGTCTTTATACGTTCTTCAGATACCTTTAATACTTTTACTACCTTCTTGATATCTCCTGAATCCACGTGTGATTTTAAGTATTCTTTTTGGATATCAATGTGTTTAAGTAAGTCCTTTAATTTATTTTTATGCTCCTCAAGATCATTTATTGACTCTTCTAGAGTGTATTCATTGCCATTATTGTACTGGTGGTACTGCTCATCTCGTTTCGTTTCCCAGGCGGAATAAGCCTTACTTATCATCTCTTGGAAGTATTGGGCCTGGAAAAAGTGGTTGCAACGTGGATAATGGAAAGGAGTAAAATTTAATGCCCGCAACTGGTCTTGTCGTTCCGAATTGTAGACAGGCTTCCTTGGTCTTTCGGGAGCAATAACGAGAGATCTATCCTTTTCCTCTCGACCCGTATTCTTATAAACTGAGTATAATGCTCTGAAAATCGGATCCGATTTAGGAGTAGGGCTAGAGGGAGGTGTACTTAAAGGGCTTCCACTGGGAATATTTTCATCTTTCCTGTCCTCCCTTCTTTCATGGGACGATCTTTCGTTGTGGATGTGTTCATAATCCCCCTCCCTTTTGTGGTCATCCCATCCCTCTGGTTTCTCCATCCCGTAGCCAAGGGAAGCTGACAGGCAGAATAGCGCAATCGAAATCTTATTTCTTATTAATATATTCATTTTAATTCTCTTTAATGTATATTATTTAGTGGCTCGTGGAATGCTGTTGTAGCCATAGCAAAAGTCGTAGCAAATGCAAGTTTCCCCATTTATATTCTCCTAAGATATTAAAATTGCTAAAAGGTATATCTTCCTAAATAAGCAATCCCTATAAGGTACACATGCTGGACCCTACAATTAAAATTTGCATTTATCTTTCAGGAAATTGCCTTAAGGGGGTATCCTTAAGGGTAAGCAATCGGGGTAATTAAAGCTCTCCGTAGAAGATCATTCAAAAAAATCCTTAGAGTGTGTGAACATTTTTATCTGAGCCAAATAAAAGTGGAAACGAAATGAAGGAAAGCTGTGAAAGCCAAAGCTACTTTATCAAAACGCGAAAACTCTTCTATACCCAAGCAGACTGAAGAAGTCGAAATTATGACGAGTAGATATGAGGCGACTTTTAGGCAAAAATGACGATAATAGCAGGCTCTCTTTGAGGAGTTTTTGTTTAAAAGTGAGACCATAGATACGACGTCAGAAATCGGCAGCTTTACTCTGCTTGGGTATATAGTGTTTGATATAGCCGAAAAAACATTCTATGAGATGCCGCTCTTTATAGATATGTTGATCAATTACTCTTGGTGCAAAGCGATTTCTTCTGGAAGGTGCATACTCCTGAACTTTTAGGAATTCAATAAAAGCTCGGCTATCATAACCTTTGTCACCTAAGGCCGCGGTATGATTGATATTCTCAGTTAAAAGTTCAGCTTGAGTAATCTCGTTTCTTTGTCCGGGGGTTAGGATGAATTTAAGGGGATTACCTAAAGCATCCACCAAAGCATGAATTTTAGTTGTAAATCCGCCTTTGCTCCGGCCAAAGGCCTAATGAACGTGACTATCTTTGTGATAACCAGCAACGCAAGCATGGGCACGAATACTTGTGGCATCAATCATCATAAGCTCTGGATCTGGTTCGCTTTGAATCGTCTTGAAGAGATACCCCCAGCTTCCTTTGTTTGCGCATATTTTAAACCTTTGATGAACAAAGCGCTATGGCCATAGTAGATATGAAGGAGGCGCCCTTGGCAACCCGCGCGGGCCATGTACCAAACTGCCTCTATAAACAGACGTAATTCTGCTTCTTGGGCACTACGGATGTCTCGACGCTCTCTCCAAATATTAAAAATTTGTTCCCAATGATCTTTTTTAATGAAATAATTCATCTGGGTAGTGTTCCTTTTGGTTTTGTCACCGGTACACTACCATTTTTTTATTTAACTTTTAGAAATGTTCACACAACTTAGAGAATAATTCATAAAAAGCTGTTATCAAATCCTCTGAGATGGTAGTGCTTACACCAAGCTTACAATACAAAGCAGAAACTGAGATATCAACTTCTACTTTTTTTAAGAATTTCTATGGTTTGGCTGTGGGTATATCTTAATTGTTTGACTGTAAAGTAATTTCTCTTTTTATGGGAATTTTCTATTTTAAAACACCTCCTTTTTGAGAGAGGATTACCGTATAAAAAGTGATGTAATAACATCAACGTTACTTTGTTACAGGGGGTTTTTCATTTCATGAAAGAGGCTCAATACTTTCAACTTAAAATTCCTCAACTCCCCGCGGCATTTTATCCTCAAGCTTTACTGGAGATAAAAGGGATAAAATTCACATCAAGACACATAGATATTATCGCCTGTGTGGTGAATGGATCTACCGATAAAATAATTGCCCGGCTTTTATCTATTAGTCTCAAGACTGTTGAATCACATAAAAAGGATATAAGAGCTAGAATAAGGGAAAAATTCCCAGAAGATATTATCTCTTTCATTCTTAAATCGGAGAAGGTTGAGCTTGTAAGACATCATTATTTAAAGCTTCTTAATAAATTTGAGTTTGAACAGGAACTCCAACTCCTCTCTAAAATGAAAAGTAAAAAAGACTATGTTTGTATAATAAAACCTGAACCAATCAGTAAAAAATTACAGCAAAGCACACATGATTTTTTGAACTTGCTTATCGGACATCTTAAGCTAGCAGGAATAACAATAGGTACTGACTCATCTGAGCAAGAAGCTTTAGTCCCCACCCTTTACATTGTGACTGAGAGTTTTCAACAAGAAGAAGCCACAAAAAGCGAGAATATCATCTTCTTGCTACAGGATAAAAATAGAAGGGGAGATTTTCTAAAACAAATAGGTAAGACTCCGTGTATAGATTTTAGTGACCCTAAAAACTATTTGGCTGCGTTTGCAGCACTTATGAAGGAATTTTATCCTGAGACAAAACTTGATAAACTATTGTCCGTGGGAAACGGAAGTGTTAAAGACAAGTTATTTGACTCCAGTCCATATCAGGCTATTTCATCAGCATCAGCCTCATCCCAAAAAGAACCCCTAAATAACTTCGGATATTCTTTCCATAAAAGAAGACAGTGGAAAATAGGGATAGTGATAGCTATTTGCTTTAGTATTGTTAGCTTCCTATTCTTGGAATGCAATGACAGTAAAACATCTAATAAAAGCCAAAGCCACACAATACCTTTCATTCGATCAGATCTATCAGTTCCAACAGATAATGTTTTTTTACAACGGCCACAATTAATAACTCAAATTGATGGAAAATTCAGTAATCAAAAAGGTATTCAAACTGTTGTTTTGCTAGGAATTGGAGGGTCCGGAAAGACAACCCTTGCACGCCACTATGTCCGTCAGCATAAAGCTTCCCTTGTTTGGGAAGTAAATGCACAGACAAGAGGAAGTTTAAGAAGTTCCTTTGAACGCCTTGCATATAGCCTTGCAGCTAAGCAAGAAGAACAGAAAATCCTTAGAGGATTACAAGAAATATCAGACGTTGAAGAAAAAGAAAGAGAGCTTATATTATTTGTTCAGGAAAGGCTGAGAACCTATCCAAACTGGTTTCTTATCTATGATAATCTGGAGATGAGAACATTTTCAGAGATCAAAAGCTACCTTCCTCAAGATACTGAGATTTGGGGCGAAGGGCAAGTGCTTATTACAACGCGCGACAGTACTATCAAGAATACAAAATATATACCCACCCAAAATATTGTAGATATAACTATACTTAATAAGGAGGAAAAACTTACTCTTTTTGCGAGGATATATTATGAATGCGAATCTTGGAATTTAGATGAGAATGAAAAAGACAAAGCCAATAAATTTTTAGAGAACATAGCCTGTTTTCCATTGGATGTATCCACAGCAGCTTACTATATAAAAGACACTCGACTTAGTTTTGAGGAATATTTAAAAAGAATCAAAGAGCTAAGAGAAGATTTTAATATTTCCCAAGAATCTCTTATGAGAGAAATAGGTGAATATACTCACACACGCTATGAAATTATTGCAACTACCTTAAAAGAAATTATTGCTAAGAATCCTGATTTTAGAGATTTACTCCTGTTTATTAGTTTATTAGATTCTCAAAATATCCCTATTGATTTACTGCAAACCTGTAAAAGTAAATTGATAGTTGAAAACTTAATTCATAATTTGAGGAAATATTCCCTAGTTACAGATGAATCATCCCTTCCAGGAATTAATGAAAATTTATCCATGCATCGAAGTACCCTAGAAATAAGCTTATATTATCTTACAAGGTCTTCAGATTCCGAAAATAGGAAACATTTAATCGAGAAATTCTTATTCTCCCTGGAGCATTATATAGAACAAGCTATTGACAGCTTAAATCTTCCCAAGATGAATATTTTGGTAGCCCATTGCAGGGCTATGTTAAGTCATGAGCATTTATTAAGTACGAAAATAAAAGGAGTCCTAAATTCTAAATTAGGTGTTATGCTTTTTTTCTTAGGCCAAGATACAAGGGCAAGACAACTCATGGAGCAGAGTTTTGCAGACTTAAATAAGGATAAGGACAAAAACCATATCAGATTAGTTTGGCTCTTAGGATACTTAGGCGACATCTATAGATATAAGGGGGACTATGAAAAAGCTAAAGAACTTCTTAACAGAAGCCTAGAAAGCTATAAGAAATACGATCCTCAAAATTATAGTAAAATAGCTTGGGTTCTAGTGTGCCTAGCAACTACCTATTGGCCTTTGGGGGATTATAAAAATGCAGAATTCTTTTTACGACAATGTGAGGAACTTTATGAAAAGCATCCCCCTAAAAACCGGAATATTCTTGCCTGGTGCCTAGTGACTTTGGGGATTATTTATAGAGAAAAAGGTCAGTATGAAGAATCTAAGATTTTCTTAGAACGAAGTTTAGCTATTTATCAAGAAGATCCTGACAACTATTTAGGAGTCAATTGGGTGCTTGCTAATTTAGGAGAAGCAAATAGGATTCTAGGCTATCCTGAGAAGGCTAAAAGCCTTTTAGAACAAAGCTGCAGGAGATATAGAGAGTATTATCCTGAAGATCATATTAGAATAGCTCCAGCTTTAATATTTTTGGGAGATACAAATCGATCATTAGGCAATTACGAAGTGGCTAAGAAACTCCTTGAGCAGGGTTGCGTGATTTATAACAAGAATTTCCCTAAAGATTACATATGGGCTGCCTGGGCGAGTTCTACCCTAGCATGTATTTATAGAGAAAAAGGTCAGTATAAAAAAGCTTTAGATCTGCTAGAACAGAGTCTGGTTATCTATAAAAAGTATTATGGAAAAAATCACACTGAAGTTGCTCGTAAATTAAATGAGTTAGGGCAGGTATATTTTCTAGAAAATCATCTAGACAAAGCAGAGGCCATATTTTGTAAAGCATTAACAATTTTTGAAACAAAGAAACATCTTGACGCATTTATTGTTCTTGAAGCTTTAGCAGAGCTTTATATCAAAAGATCAACGCAAGCAGAAAATGAAAAGCGTTATTTACAGGCTCAAAATTTGAAAAGTCATGCTATCGCCTGCTTAAGCAAATCTTTAAAGATTATAGAGCCAAATCTCCGCCGAGATTCCCCCCATATAAAAAGAATTCAATCTAAGGTCAAGGCATTAATTGAAAGTATAAGCTTGGAGAGAGATAGAGGATCAAAATGTAATATCCCCAGTTTAGCAAGCTAGTTTTAAGGAAGTCTCCTAATTTTTGTTTTGGGTTAAAAATCTTTGTGCAAATGCATGTGGTGAAATGTGGCGTTGTTACGTAAATGGGAAGCAATAACAAACTCTCCCTTTTTCCCAAAATTATTAGATTTTAACTGATTCCGGCATGCCAAGATTAGTAAAAGTGTTCAAAATGAAACACCCAAGATGTAATTCGGCATCTTGGTTATCCCATAGCCTGGCATTAAGCTTACGACCGATCATCTCTTTATAGCGGTATATCGTATTTTCTACTTTTGTTCTCCTGCCATAATCATTTTTTGTTTGCCAGGCGTATAGTCCCTTTTTATCAATGTAATTAATACCCTTTTGTCTAACAGAGCAGTGCTCTTTTGATAATGAAGGAGATCCTCGAGCTGGAGGAATAAGGGGTTTAATGTTGACTGATGCCAGTTGGCTGTAAACATTTTGACCATCATAGCCTGCATCAGCAATAAGCTGCGTAATCTTTGTCGCATTCGCCTGCTTAAGGTGAGCGTCTAAGCAGGATCGATCAGACACTGTCGCAACAATTTCTAAGTCAGGGAAAGTATCATAGAATTTTATCATGCGGAATAGAGCAGAGGTTGTGTACCCTTTTCCAAACTCTAACGATAATTGTTGCGACAGTGTCGCAACAATCTTTTCACCATACTCTGATTTCTCATCCATTAAAATCTGTGATTTTATAAGCTTGCCTATATTCCAGTTAAGTAAGACAAGTTCTGTGTTTGCTTTAGAAAGAACGTTTCCTTTTGCCTTTTCAATCAGGGACTTGATACTTGAAAATAGCTTGATTTCCATATCTAAGGCAGAAGATAAATTTTTAGACACAGCAAATCTCTTCATTTAAAGAATTGCTGAGTGCTTTTGCAGTGAAGGGAGCTTTTTTGTCTAACATAAATATAATCTATATTGTCATTCAACTAACTTATTAGCTTAAATTATTTAAACGGTTTTTCTAGTGTAAATAGATATTATTTTGATCCCTTAGCGAAAGTTGCTAAGTAAGCGTTCTTTTTCGAGGGGCCTTATAAAGTGTCAAGTTCAGAAGAGGAATTCACAGATTTCAAAAGAAGAGTTCGCACTCAAGTATACAAGTATATGCAGCCCTTTATATCGCTAGATTAAATTTTCAGTGCTTAAATTATAAAAGGTATTTCTCTTAGACAACTTCACAATTTGACTCTAATTCTCAAGTAGTTGCTGATATGAGGTGAAGTGCGCCTCATTAAGAAACAATTTGGATTTTAGCTCTCTTAAATGTACCCTTATTTAAACTCCTGAAATTCTTGTAACAGAGCCAATTTTATTTAGCTTAAATAAAGAGGTATAAATTTAAAAGGATATCAAGATGAATAAAATTAAAGTTTTTCTAATCTGCTTCTTAGTGCCGCTTTATAGTCTGTCTGGGCATTCTTGCGAAATTCAAAGAGAACGACCTCGTAGGATTAGCCAGCTTCAGTCCCATCCTTTTGAAGCTTTTTTAGATTATAAATTTTCTGATCCTGGGCTACTGCAAAAAGCTTCTGCTCCTCGAAGCCAGGGCTTCGAACGTTTAGAGTTTCTCGGAGATAGGGTATTGGGTCTCGTGATTGCTTGTCTACTTTATTATAGCTATCCATCAGCCAAAGTCGAGAGTTTGGCTCAACTTTTTGGACACCTAACTTCAAAGAAAGTTCTAGCAGAAGTTTATATAAACCTCCAGGTACACCCCACCTTAATTTCTTCTGAGTTTTATAAGGCTCCCCTAGCTGGTCCAATTGCTGAAAAAACAGCTTCTGATATAATAGAAGCTCTGCTCGGAGCCGTCTATAAAGATAAGGGGCTGGGACCATCTCAGGAATGCGTAAAGAAGCTATTCTCTCCCTATATCGAGCACGGGCCAAAAGCCAAAGCGATATCTGATTTTTCTCTGCCTCAACAGAAACTTTCCTTTCCCGATCTAGGTATACTCCAAAGGAGAATCTCATACCACTTTAAAAACGTTATGCTTCTGCAAGCAGCTTTTATTCATTCAAGCGCCCATGGAAGAAACTTTGAAATCTTAGCATTCCTAGGCACGAGAGTGCTGGCCCTAGGGATTGCCGAGAATGCCATAGATTCCAATCCTGTTGCTAGTGAAGGCCTTCTGACAGAGAAGTTTGTTGAAAAGGTTAATACACCTCGACTTCAACAAGCCTTTGAGAGATGGCAGCTTGGGTATTTTCTTATTAGGAATGAAGGCGGCTTGGGCCGCCTCTTACCTTCTCCTCATACGGCGCCACGCATGGCAGCCCAAACTATTCAGGCTTTGCTTGGTGCCATTTATTTAGATGGCGATTGGATAGCAGCGCGTGAGGTGGTACAAAAGCTCCTTTTCTCTAATCCCCCGCTCACCCTGGAACTCTCTTCAAGGGAAAGGCTAAGATCCCGCTTAAGTGGACCCCTGAAAAAGCAGAAAGGAAGCGATCCCCAAGTTCATAACTCCTTTCCCCCAGAAAATGGCCCCACTCTTGCTATAGAAGAATGGCCGGCCTTAGGTAAAAGCGAAGGTACCAATCCAGAGGAAATAAGATGGCCAAGGAATCTTATTCGCCGTAGCTCACCTCAATTGCACGAGAAAATTTCCTCATCGGCAGATAAAGAATGGCCAGCTTTAACCAAAAAAGGGTGTTAAGAATATACGGCCCGCCCTTTTTGGGGCGTTGTCACATTAACTGATATGAGAAAAAATTCTTAAGAGGAGTAAGTTTTTTAGGTAAAATTTTCCTAATATTTAAAACTAGCAATGAGTTCCAAGAAAGAGTTAAATTTTTTCAACAGGGACATTTCTTCACTACTTAAAAAATTCTTGATAGGCCCAGTGTGTATAAAACTCCTTGAAAAAAGTATTAAAAGAGAATATGCAAAAGAAGAGGTATGATAAATACTTTTTATAATAACCATCATCTCATCGTTTAACCCTCACTTATCAAATTAAGCGCCGATTGGTGCAGCTAAGGAAATGGAAGAAATCTAGCAAGCAACAGTCCCTCTAAAAAGATTAAATCCTCATAGGAACAAGAATGAATAACAAGAAAACTTTTACTTTTAAAAGCACCTTTTCTGATCGGGAAAGGGCTTCAATATGGCAACGTTTAACTCCTATATTGATAATAGTTATTATCCTTTTCTATGGAGGTACGCCTTCTCTTCAAGCAATGGAAAAGCAAGAAGAGTGGACAAATTATTCCTCTTTTTTTCATAATTCTTGTCATCCTGGCGCCTCTAATCCCTCCTCCCAGGTTAAGCTGGAGACTTCAAGAGAAGATCAATTGCCAGCAGTATTCCAAGGCAAAGCACAAGCAGCTACCGCCCAAATTCAAACTATATGGCTCCAAAAAGTACATCAAGTAGCATCTTTTGAGGAATTTATGGTATTGAAAAAACATTGCCTTAATATGCTTGCACGAAGCAACCAACCACTTAAAATTGAAAAGCGCTGGCACACCCGCCTTAGGCAACTTGAGGAATTTGCCCAGAACCCCCCTAACTTCGAAACAATTGAAGCAGAACAAAGGAATAAAAAATCTTTGTGCCTACCTAATGAGGAAGACTATACATTATTAAGCCAGACTTCTCCATCACTCACAGCAAAAACATTATTGGGTAAGCCAAATTCTCCGAAGAGTAAAGGCAGAAAAAAATTAAATTCCCCCGACAAATCTAAATTAAATTCTAAAAATAAAAATATCGGGCGCGAAGAATGGCCTGAAAATTTTGAAGATTTTTCTTTCCCCGAATTAGAGTTATTCAAAGTCCGGTGTATGAATATGCTTGATTATGAAGATCTTTTTTTAACAACTAGAATTTGGAAAGAGCGTCTACAAGAGATTGAAATGTTATTAGATGGAAGGGAATCTAGATTAAATTTTCCCAGAATCTTGAAGCTAACTTCCGCCAGACCTTGCAGCCATGATGGATATATAGTTCGTCGCATTTATATAAATACGAAGAACCCCCACCTCCTTGATTTACACGGGGTTGCCTCTGCACAATTAGCGCAAATAAAGGTTACTCAGTTTATTAACGCTGCCAAATCCAAGTGTAAATCGCATGTTCATATCATAACTGGAAAAGGCAACCATAAGAATCACAGAAAACGGCAAGGAGTTCTTTTTAAAGCTTTTCCGGGATGGATCAAAAGCAACAAGAGTGTAACAGGATATACAGTTGGCAAAGGTGGGGGAAGTTATAGTGTGACTCTTAGCCCATCTACTAAACTCCAGAAAGTCATCCCCTATAAAAATTTTAACCAACTAAGGCATCTAGAGCTACAAATAGCTTGGCAAATGAAACATGGTAAGAGCAGCTTACCTTACAAGCAAATGTATAAAGAGCTGATCCATATGCGGTATAAAACACAACTTTTAGAGCAAAGCCAAGCAGTCTACGATGAACTCAATAGTTTTGTCTTTCTACCAGAGAGTGCGGGTGAGGTAAGTAAAGAGGGTATAGTTGAATTTGAAGAAACAGAGAGTAATTCAAGTAGTTTACATAAAGCTCGGCTTGAAAATTTTTTAACTGACAAACAAAAAATAAAGTTAGGGCTATAATTGGCCCTAATGCAAGAAATTGTGAAGGTTAAAATTGTTTTTTAAAGGGAAGACCGGTGCCGTCATTAACTATGTATGTAAGGATTTAAGTTTAGCATTAGCAATCATGACGATTTTACGCATAAGAGCTGTCAAAGCGACGATCTGCCGTAACTTTAATATCAAACAGGCCACCTTATAGGATGCCCTTGTACGCCAATCTGCTTCCTTATAAAGGAAATACCGACTGCCCTGCTTTTTCTCCTTGAGATACTCAATCATGAAGCTATCTTATAAATTCCTTCATTGTGCGGTATTAAAATTTCCTAAAACTGTTAGCATTTCTCTTTAAACACAATAATTATAAGATCCTCAATAATTAGAGAACCTTGGCGCATAAACTTTGAAGCTGACCCAAGATCAGACATCATTCTTGTTCCTGAGAGGTATTTTAGGACGATTTTTTACGTTTCTCCCAACAGGGATTTCAATTATATGTACCATTATAAATGTGTACAAATTTAAGAGATATATCCCATATGCTTCATCTTATAAATAAGAGATTTCGTAATTATCTACAAGCTATAATAGGAACTATATTCGCTTTCTCCTCTTGTTCTGCTGCTGATTGTTCTGCTGCTGAATCAGATGAACCTCCTGGCAATATAGAAAGAGAATGGGGAGGACATACTAGCTTTCAAAGAATAGCTGAATTAGAAAGTGAAGGTATATTAGATGTTAAGGCAAACGTTAGGATTTTATGTAATTTCAATAGACTGGCTAGACAAGTAGAAAACCTTAATGAGGAAAACACGGCGCTCCAGAATTCCCTAACCACTATATCCTCCTCCGCTATTCCAACTCTGAGAAGATGTATCTTTCAAAATATAACCATGAAGAAGACAATTGATGCAAAAGGAGGGAGTATCCAACATGCATCTGAGCACATCATCAATAATGAAGCGATATTAACGGAATGTCTTAAAGATTATGAAACTTCTTTATCTGCACTGTTAAAAGAAAAGCATCCTTTGCCACTGAGAAGAGATACCAGCCCTTTAGGTGAACACGCAGGTTGGTATGAAAAGTCTGTCGGTTTAAGAACAGTTCATAAGAAAATAGAAGAACTTGAAAAAGAAAACATTTTAGATGTGAGATCCCATGTCAGAGTTAGAGATAATCTGAATCGAGTGCGAGAACAAGTTAGGGAGTTAAAGGAAAATATAAATAGTCAAATTGATCAATTTAATTATCCCAAAGAAATAGCTGTTTGTGTTCGATCAGCCGCTGAATTTGCGCAAATTGTAAGCCCTGATATCTCAATAGTGCATGCTCAATTCATGCATTGCTTCCATAATCCTGTCTTAGAAAGAAAATCACAAGAAAGAGCTTATACTCTCTTCCCATTTAAATAGGAGATTTTTACCTTGATATCATTTCTATTTTATTCCCTCCCCAAGCAAATTATTCTAAAGGCTTTCCTCGTCCTGTTCTGTTTAAGAATCTCTGCAATAAATTGCCAAGAAGTAGGCTTTGATAAGGGAAAAGAAGTAGCCGAAATCAAACAGCAAGAAGCACACCTTAAGCAGTGTATTAATTTACTGAGACAAACAAAAAGAAGCCTTAAGGAAAAAAGGCGAGCTTTAGAAGGAGAAGTACTAGCCGTTCAGCCTTTCGCTCACAGTGAAATTATGGATAAGGGGTTATATCTTCTTTTACTACCCCCAGAGACATTTTATCATCTTCTCTCATTTATGAATTTCTCATCTTTAATTTCCCTAGAAGGGACAACTAAGCAATGTAAAAACCTTATTGACAATTATTGGCAATTATACGCTGAAGCTTTCTTAAAAGATCCACTATTTACTCCTTATGAGCCAATGAGTAAAAGTAAAGGTTTTAAGCAGTTTTGCATTATCTTGGAGAAAATGAATGTGGCCTATCATAATTTTTATCTATCAGATGCTACCGCGGCGAGAACTATATTAGACCTTGCCTTTAATAAAAGCTCTTTGACAACTTTTAAGATACGCACAAGACAAAATGGTGAAGCTATCATACAAGCTCTTCCTTTCAACTCATCAATAACAAGCTTGTCAATTGAGTCCTCTGAATTTTTGTCCGATTATAATGCTGTAGCTTTCTTTAATGCTTTACAAAAGAATAGAAGCATTAAAGAGTTAAGTTTTTCCTTGGCTAAAATCGCTCCAGAAGGGATGATCGCTTTTAAACACTTCATAAGTGATACAGTAACCCTTCAAAACTTAAGCCTAAGGGGAGTTGAAGATACACACGCGCAAGAGTTTGCTCCGTCCTTAGCCTATACTAAAAGCTTACAAGACTTAAGATTAGGCAACAACAAAATCGGACCGAACGGTGCAATGGCAATTGCTCAAGCTTTAAAACATAATACGACAATTAGTTGTGTGTACTTAGGACAAAACCCGCTACAGGGAGAAGGAGCAAAAGCTTTTGCCGAAACCTTGTTATGTAATTCCACTCTAGAACTCCTTTATTTAAACTGGACTAACCTAAATCTAGAAGCTGTAGAAGCCTTAGCGGAAGCATTAAGGAGTAATATGCGGCTCAGAACCTTAGATATAACCTATAAGGAAGTAGGACACTATTATCCTCTTTTCAATCGAATTAAGGAATATACTACACGAAACTATCTCGCTTCCAGAGAAGAATCTTAAGTACAAAATTTGAGCATTTCTGAAGATTTTGATGACTATTTATTTAAAGTATCTCTATTTTTGATAAGGCCCTCTTTTAAGACTATTTCTTTATAATCTTAGTGGGCGAAATGCATTATAATTTTTTAAGCTTTGTAATAAGCCCCATATGATACATTTTATAAGACCTGCAAGGATAGGAGATTACAAAGTATACTTTGTGCCCCACTCTTATTATGACCTGCATTATATCACCTAAAATATCCTGTACAAGACAGCTTTATAGGTGGATGAAATCTTGCCTTGTTTTTTGCAATGGGTATTCTTACTATTTTTAAGGGTGCCCCTTAATTCTTGTAGGACTGCTAAATAAACGATCGTTTTTCTTGTAATCAAGCTGGAAAAAGCCAAACAATGCAAGTCCCCAATTTGCCAGACAACTTCTAAAAACAAAGACATATACAAAAGCAATGCACATTAAATAAGTGCCATCTTTTTTCTTATTCTCTCCAACCCCCTCTCAGCTTTAATTTTATCCTCGCTCTTTTCTTCAGCTTTCTCATAGGCCCTAGAGTAGCATTTTTTTGCCTTATATAAGTGCTTTTGCGTTCCCCACCCATGTTCATAACTTTGTCCTAAGAATACTTCCAAACGATCAATGATTGTATTTTTTTTCTACGTTCTTTCTGGCATTCTTTATTAACCTTAAATTCTATAGTTAACCAGTACTTACCCGCATGGTAGTTATACCACTCTACGCTCCATTTTATTATATTCTCATGCTTAGAAACGATATTCCTTTCCATTACATCTTCATTACGTCAGTCCCAATCACGGCTGAAATAAATTGAGAAAAATCTTTTTTCCGCCTCTGGTGACTTGCTAGAAAAATAGCCTTTTGCAGCCAAATATTGAGCATGAATGTTTCCTTGATTCCCTAAGCTGGAGAGATAAGATAGAAAAGAAGAGTTTTTATGGTATTTTAAAAAGTCATCTAAACAATCATCCTTTGAATACATTTTAAAATCATCTTTTATAATCTTCAATTCGGCGCCGTCAAGTTATTGACATGATCAATAACTTGACGGCGCCCGTAAGTACCACTGTTGCTAAACTTGAAAAAATGGGTCAAGGTTCACTGTCTGGCGTTTGGAGGTGTTGACCTCCCCAGTTCAGCTGGAAAAATGACTATGGGAGTGATTAATGCCGTTGCTCAATTCAAGCGCGATCTCTTAATTGAACGCACACAATCCGGCCTTGCTGGAGCCAAATCAAAGGGAAAAACTCTTGGTCGACCAAAAATTTTCTCAGAATTACAAACAAAACAGGCGATACAGCAATTACGGGAAGGCAAAACTATTGCAGCTATTGCAAGGAACTTTAATACAAGCCGACAAACCATCATACGTATCAGAGATACTATCAATCACTAATACATTCCTGTAGTACCTTATGTTCCTTTATGTAGATGGACCCTAAATACCGCTATAAAGAGGTGATCGGTCGTAAGCTTAATGCCAGGTTATGGGATAACCAAGATGTGGAATTACATCTTGGGTGCTTCATTTTGAACACCTTTACTAATCTTGGCATGCCGGAATCAGTTAAAATCTAATAATTTTGGGAAAAAGGGGGAGTTTGTTCTTGTGTCCCATTTACGCAACAAAGCCATGAATAACCGAGTTGATAACGAATATGCCCCCTCGATTAGAGAGGAACAGCCGTTCCTCTCTAATCATCAAGTTACCTTGATAAGTATTATCTTACAGGATTTTAAACAGACAAGTTGATGACGATGCCTGTTAAACAACAACACCACAATTTTATGTCTATTTGAGAAAAGGATACTCTTCTGCAAACAGACAGTTACGGTGATTTATACCTTGCTTTAAAAGAATACTAAGATGTTCAGGAAGTTTTTTGATCTCCTCTAATTCATGTAGGTATTCTTCCTTTTCTTTAAAGAGTACCTGCTCTCCTTGTGAATGCTCTGATAGGGCTTCTTCGGGGTGTTCTAAGAGAATAAGTAAAGCATTAAATTCATCACGATCTATCCTCTGGCCATCACGAACGGCACGCTGCAAATTAACAGCTTTCCCAAGGAGGCTTTTCTGATCGCCTTTAAATAGCTTTTCTAAAAAGGCAACCGAAGCTAAAGCTGCTTCCCATTTTTTATCTTCTCCTTTAAGGATTGACATAAGTTTATTTCCCTTCTCGACCGCTTCTTTCCCTAAACAAAAGTATATACTTTCCTCAAAGTTGTATTCCTCATAATATCGCTCTTGACCTCGATGTTCTGTTCGATAGGAAGGATGTGTGAGGCGCCAACCATTAATGAGATAGCCTATTTTAGACAAGTCTTCTATAATACTTAAAGTTTCCTCTTCCATATATACAAGGGCTCTATAGTGAGGATAAAGAAGAGGAATAGCGAGCCCTTGCTCTTGAAAAGAGGTGTTCGAGCTTCCTTCAGGATCATTGAACATGGCTTCTAACTCGTGAACTCCTAGGAACTGTTGAGTATAATCCTTTAGGTTGATAATATCTTCCAAGTACTTAGGAATGTATTCAGCAAGTCTTTCTTCCTGCTTAAAGATGTTCTTCAATACTTTTTGTGCTGTTATAAGATCCTTACGTGCCGCTGACAGATACCAAAAGAGGGCCAGATCATAATTTTTTTGAACACCCTTACCATTTAAATACATAACCCCTAGATTGTATTGAGCATTGACATGTCCTTGGTTAGCCGCAAGTGTAAAATAATGAGCTACTTGCTCATAATCTTGCGGAACACCTTGGCCAGCATAATACATATTTCCTAGATGAAATTGAGCATGTACATGTCCTTGGTTAGCCGCAAGTGTAAAATAATGAGCTACCTGCTCCTCATCTTTCGGAACGCCGCGTCCATTATTATACATAACCCCTAGATTGTATTGAGCATTCGCATTTCCTTGGTTAGCCACAAGTGTAAAATAATGAACTGCTTGCTCATAATCTTGCGGAACGCCTTGGCCACTATCATACATAATTGCTAGATTGTTTTGAGCACCAGCATATCCTTGGTTAGCCGCAAGTGTGTACCAATGTACTGCTTGCTCATAATCTTGCAGAACGCCCCTCCCCTCCAGATACATACCCCCTAGATTATTTTGTGCACGGGGATTTCCTTGGTTAGCCGCAAGTGTGTACCAGTGTACTGCTTGCTCATAATCTTGCGGAACGCCTTGGCCACTATTATACATAATTGCTAGATTGAATTGAGCATTCGCATTTCCTTGGTTAGCCGCAAGCGTATACCAGTAAGCTGCATGCTCATCATCTTTCGGAACACCTTGGCCATTTTCATACATACACCCTAAATTGCTCTGTGCTCTTGCATTTCCTTGGTTAGCCGCAAGTGTATACCAATGAACTGCCTGCTCATGATTTCGCGAAACCCCTTGCCCATTATTATACATAAAAGCTAGATTGCATTGAGCCCTTGCATTTCCTTGCTCAGCTGCAAGTGTATACCAGTAAGCTGCCTGCTTATCATCTTTTGGAACGCCTTGGCCATTTTCATACATACACCCTAAATTGCATTGAGCACTGGCATCCCCTTGGTTAGCCGCAAGCGTATACCAGTAAGCTGCCTGCTTATCATCTTTTGGAACGCCTTGGCCATTTTCATACATACACCCTAAATTGCATTGAGCACTGGCATCCCCTTGGTTAGCCGCAAGCGTATACCAGTAAGCTGCCTGCTTATCATCTTTTGGAACGCCTTGGCCATTTTCATACATAAATCCTAGGTTGTATTGGGCACTTACATGGTCTTGCTTAGCTGCAAGTGTATACCAGTAAGCTGCCTGCTTATCATCTTTTGGAACGCCTTGGCCTCTATCATACATAATCGCTAGATTATATTGAGCTCTTGCATTTCCTTGCTGAGCCGCAAGTTTAAAATAATGCACTGCCTGCTTATCATCTCTTTGAACGCTTTTACCTTTTAGATACATAAACCCTAAAGTGCATTGAGCACGCGCGTTTTCTTCTTTTGCTTGATCTATAATCTGCCCCCTTACCTTCTCTGGTAAGCTCCATCCTTTATCTTTATGAGCCTTGCGTACACACAAAGCCGCAAAAGTATTATGGTATGAATCTAAATAGGAATCCCATTGATCTAATGCCAAGTCTTTAATAAGAGCTAACTCGAAAGGTGAAGAGGATAATAAGCCTTTTTCTATTTTCTCTTGAAAGTAATCAAGGATTTTTTGCTGGGCTACTTTATCACTTTGAGAGGTTAGAGGAAGAAGAGAGATTATTTCATCTCGAGAAAGAGAAACTTTGCTTCTTAGAGAAGAATACCCAAATTCATCTGGTCTTTCCGATGTAAATCCAAAAGAGTATAAATTTAAAAATATTCCCCCTGCTATGACAAGAACAACTCTAGATGATAGCTTGTGATAATTTGTTTTGGTATTTTTCATGACATCTATCCCTCATAGCCTTCTTTAAGGCGAAGATATCCTTCTTCCCTCAATCTTTCTTACGAGAGGGTACAGATACTTCACCTAGATGTTTCACTATTTGGTCTACGTGATACTCTCTACTTTGTTTAATACTATTTATACTTTTCAAGACTTCTGGCGCATCTTTATGCCCTTGCTTGGCAGCTTGCTGTAACCATTTCACAGCTTCTCTTTGATTCTGTTCATTTTTTTTGGTATCAAGGCCAAGGGGTTCATCAAAATTGTTATAATAACATAAGCCAAGGGCGAATTGAGCATTTACATCTCCTTGTTCAGCCGCTAGTTTATACCATTTTGCAGCTTCTCTCTGATTTTCAGCAATACCATTTCCAGTGCTGTAGCAATATCCAAGGCTAAACTGGGCTTGTGTGTGTCCTTGCTCCGCCGCTTTTCTAAACCATTTTACCACTTCTATTTTATCCTCTATTACTCCCTCACCGTTATCATAACAGAACCCCAAATTAAGTTGTGCGCCCGCATGGCCTTGTTCAGCCGCTAGTTTATACCATTTTGCAGCTTCTGTTTTATCCTGGGCTATGCCTTTACCCTTATCATAACAAAGTGCAAGGCTAAACTGAGCTTTTGCATACCCTTGATCAGCTGCCATTTTGAACCACTTTGCAGCTTCTTTTTTATCTTTTTTTATTCCTTCACCTTTATCATAACAACACCCAAGGTTGTATTGAGCGCCCATCTCTCCTTGCGCAGCCGCCAGCGAGTACCACTTTACAGCTTTATTTTTGCTCTTTTTAACTCCTTCACCGTTATCATGAAAAATTCCAAGGTTATATTGAGCTGTTGCATGCCCTTGTTTAGCTGCTTTTTTGAACCATTTTGCAGTTTCTTTTTTATTCTGTGTAACTCCTCTACCATTATAATAACTAAGTGCAAGATTGAACTGAGCGCTAGGATGGCCATGCTCGGACGCTATTTTATACCATTTCACAGCCTCTACTTCGTTTTGAGCAACTCCCTCGCCATTCTCATAACAAAATCCAAGGTTAACTTGAGCCTCAGAATGTCCCTGTTCAGCTGCTTTTTTGAGCCATTTTGCAGCCATTGATTTGTCTTGAGTAACTTCATCGCCCGTAAAATAGTGCATACCTAGATTAAATTGAGCAGTTGCATCGCTTGGTTCAGCCTGAGGTTCTTTTTTTGTTGTTTTGAAACAGCTCTGTGCTTTTGCATGCCCTTGTTCAGCTGCTCTCTTAAGCCATTTCACAGCTTCTGTCTTATCTACATTTACCCCTTCACCTTTATTATAACATATGCCTAAAGCATATTGAGCATCGCTATGGCCTTGCTCAGCTGCCATTCTGAACCATTTCGCAGCTTCTGTCTTATCTACATTTACCCCTTCACCCTTATTATACTTAAGCGCAAGGTGGAATTGAGATTTTGCATAGTCTTGTTCAGCGGCCATTCTAAACCATTTTGCAGCTTCTGTTTTATCTTGGTCCACACCTTCCCCCTTATTATATTTAAGCGCAAGGTTAAATTGTGCCCCTACGTGCCCTTGTTCAGCCGCCATTTTGTACCACTTCATGGCTTCTATTTTATCTTGTGCTACACCATCACCCTTAGCATAACAGCCTGCCAAATTAAATTGAGCTCCTGCGTGTCCTTGTTCAGCCGCCATCCTAAACCATTTTGCAGCTTCTTTTTTGTCCTCTTTGATTCCTTCAGCGGTATCATAACAAATCCCAAGGTTATATTGAGCGGTAGGGTGCCCTTGCTCCGCTGCTTTTCTAAAGCATTTTACAGCCTCTATCTTGTCTTGAGTAACTCCTTCACCCTTGGTATAACGCATGCCTAGGTTATATTGAGTCGCTGCATCATTTTGTTTATCTTCTTGTTCTTTGTTGA
Organism: Candidatus Paracaedibacter acanthamoebae; assembly: GCF_000742835.1. Lineage (GTDB taxonomy): Bacteria > Pseudomonadota > Alphaproteobacteria > Paracaedibacterales > Paracaedibacteraceae > Paracaedibacter > Paracaedibacter acanthamoebae. Next base: position 1,538,022 of record NZ_CP008941.1, read on the forward strand.
AAGCTTTGAGGTAACTTAGTGCTCTATCATGACCTTGGTCAGCTGCCTTTTTAAGCCATTTCACACCTTCTGCCTTATCGGGCTCTACGCTTTCACCCTTAGTATAACGTATACCTAAAATATACTGAGCATTTACATGTCCTTGCTCCGCCGCCATCCTAAACCATTTTACAGCTTCTGTTTTATCCGGGGTAACCCCCTCACCATTATTATAACTTAGCGCAAGATTGAACTGTGCACTGACATCTCCTTGCTGGGCCGCAAGCGTGTACCAATGAACAGCCAGCCTCTGATCTTTTGGAACGCCTTGGCCACTATCATACATAAATCCTAGATTGTATTGAGCACTAGCATTTCCTTGCTTAGCGGCGAGTGTAAACCAGTGTACAGCCTGTTCATCATCTCGCTGAATGCCGCAGCCATTATTATACATAAATCCTAGATTGGTTTGAGCATTCGCATTTCCTTGCTTAGCGGCGAGTGTAAACCAGTGTACAGCCTGCTCATGATCTTTCGGAACGCCCTCACCATTATTATAATAAACCCCCAGGTTGAATTGAGCGTTGGAATACCCTAACTCCGCTGCCATCTTACACCATTTCACAGCTTCTATTTTATCCTGAGTAACTCCTGCACCAGTAGCATAACAGATTCCAAGGCAGTATTGAGCAATGGGGTGCCCTTGATTAGCTGCTAATCGGTACCATTTTATAGCTTCTGTTTTATCCTGGGTAATTCCTTCACCATTAGCATAACAAATTCCCAGCTCAACCTGGGCATGGAGATATCCTTGGTCAGCTGCTTTTTTAAAGCATTTCATAGCCTCTCTTTTATCTTGGGCAACTCCCTCACCTTTAAGATAAATAATTCCAAGCATATATTGAGTAGCAGGGTCCTCTGATTCCTTGGATGTTTTTAGAGGAGAGTAAGGTTCATCACGCTTTTCCATAGCATTCAAATTTAAAACCAGCAGGGAAGAGCTTAAAACAAGGCTATGAAATGATTTCATTGTTACACTCACTTAAAATTATTTATTACGGTTACCCTTAACTAGGGCATATTTTATAAAGGAATAAGATGTTTAATACTTTCGTAAAAGGATAAAATTCTTTAATAATTTACTATAATGTTATCTTTTTGAGAGGGGCTATACGTTGCCTCCGAATGGTACAAGCATAAAAAAGTCGAATGTCCTCTTCAGCCCCCCTTTATTAAGAGAGAGAGCGACCATTATATGAGACAAAGTCAGTATTAATTAGTACCTTACTATTATACCACGCGCAGAGAATTCTTTAAGTTTTTGCTCGGCTGTAGAAGTAAGAGGATTTTCTCCAATCCTCAAATAAGTAAGGCTTGTTAGCTTTTCAAAAGCCTTTACGCCAGACTCTCTAATGTGATTCTCGCCCACACAGAGGTTTGTAAGCTTACTTAAGCTATTCGCAAGCACTTCAATGTCTTTATCACTAATTCGATTCATGTCTGCTTCAAGAGATGTAAGATTGGTTAACGGGGAAAGTTCTCCTACTTCAGAAATACCATTATCACTTATATCAAGGAATGTAAGACTTGTGATTCTTGCAAGTGGCTTCATTCCAGCATTGCCGATATGATTAATGCCCACTGTAAGAGATTTTAGGTTGGTTAATACTGTAAGTTCTTCTAATCCAACAGACAAAATACGATTGTTCCACAGATTAAGGGAGGTAAGATTGGTTAACTTTGCAATTGGCTTAGTGCCAGCAGGTCCAACCTTATTACCAGCTAGAATAAGGGTGGTAAGGTTGGTTAATGGGATAAATTCTTCTACTCCAGGATTTCCAATTCGACTATTCCACAGGCTAAGAGATACAAGATTAGTTAAATTTGCAAGCGGCTTAGCGCCAGCAGGTCCAATCTCATTGCTATCTACCTTTAATTCAGTAAGCCTGGTAAGAAATGATAAAGAGCCAAGATCTTCAATTTCCCATAGTTTAAAACTAAGGCTCAAAGAACGAAAAGGTAAATTTTTAATTGTACCAATAACTACAGATAAACGCTCACCCTTCACTTTTCTTGTTTGCTGAGGCCAGACTTGCATATCAATAATTTCTTTCATTCTAATGGAAATTTCTCTCATGCTCACCTGGTCTTTTAGAGGAAGAAAAAAAAATATGTCCGTTATACACTCAGGGGGAAGAGTATAAAAACCTTCTTCAGTCGAAGAATGATCTTCAAAAGATTGAGAAATATGAGCTAAGTTTCCTCTCTGTAATGTGGAAGAATAAAATTCATCTTTTCCTTCTGACGTAAACCCAGGTAAACTTGAAAAGAGCAAACTTGTTAAAATAAAAACAGCTCTATACGGTAGCGTGTTATAATTTATTTTAATACTCATTATAGTCATATAATGTTCCTTACCTTCTTTATATTAATGGTAAAAATTAAAAATTTTTACCATTAATAATAATAAAAACTTTGATGATAAAAAAAAGATTAATTATTGAAGAAATTTAACTATTTAACTTTTATGTAAATAATGAGTTGATATTGTATGTATATTACTCGAGATGAGTTAATTTAAGACATACATAGTTTTAATTCTTTTAAGAAGATTCTAAGATATATAGTTACTCTGATTTCGACAAAGAAATTTAAAAAAAACAATTCTATAATTTAGGCACCTAATCTAATAAGAAGGTTTATAAAGATGCCAAATATATTTGATATAGCGATAAACGGAAGTAGAGTAAAATTTTACTCAACTGCTGATACAGCTCACATTAAAATTGAAATAAAATATTTTAGGAGTAAAGCTCTCATCAAACAGCAGGAGTTTTCCAATTAAATAAACTTCAATCCTTAACTAAACAACCTGTATGAATATTGCTCTTGTCAAGGGTAGAGTAGTATTAAAAGAGAAGCATAAGATTGGAAATTGGGTAGATATATTATAGAGCTTTTTAAAAGCATTTTAATTTCGCAATAGCGATTAATGATTTCAAAGAGGCATTCTTATGGTTAGGACAAGATTTTTTTCCTTTATAATATGTGTGTTGCTAAATCCTAGTCTGTGCGGGTTTGCCTTAGAGATAGAGGAAAATCTGGAGACCAGCCTCCATAAAAGAAGAATAACTATAGACACTTCTACAGAGAGCAAAAATATATCCCACAATCATCCATCCAAAAGAAGAAAAATAGAGAGAAATTTTGACTCTAAAAGTTTAAAGGAAGTTTCTTGTAAAAAAATACCTCTATCTTCATATGAGGATGAAATAGAGAAATCTCTGATCGAAGTACTGCCCATGGAGATTATGCTTGAGATCTTTAAGAAATTATCTTTATCGGATATTGTGCAGTCAAGCCAAGCATGTTGGGAATGGCGTATCTTAAGTGAAGAGCCTCAACTCTGGAAAACAGTGCGTCAAACAATTCATGGAGATTATTCTGAAAGTGAAGCCACAAAAGAGAATGCCAAGCGTCATTGGTTGAGAATAGTAGTGAACACTCTGTCAGATCTTGAAAAAATTGAGTATCTGGTTACCAAGTATCAACTTAATAATGGGCATCCTTTTGAAGGGTATAAGAATTTGCCCCTTTTCCGAGCAGAAGTACCTATCTTACGCATAAAAGAAAGGGCTGCACAAGGTTATGAAGTAGCAATTGAGGCAGTTATTAAATGGAGAATGGAAGGTATTAATACTAAGGAGGGAGAGATTATTGAAAAAAACCCTCAAGCAGCCTTTGAGTTTAATGAGCATCTAGTGATGCAACGCAATGAAAAAGCACTTATGCGGAAAATAGAAGGGCTTGCTCATGGCAGATGGGGCTATGACAAAGATCCAAAAGCAGCCTTTAAGCTCAATGAGTATTTAGTAGGACAAGGGAGTGAAACAGCAATTAATCGAAAAATAGAAGGCTATGCTCGTGGCTGGTGGGGTTATCATAAAAATCCAAAATCTGCTTTTAAGCTCAATGAGCGTTTAGTAGGACAAGGGAGTGAAACAGCAATTAGTCGAAAAATAGAAGGTTATGCTCGCGGATGGTGGGGTTATCACAAGAACCCAAAAGTAGCCTTTGAGTTTAATGAGCGTCTGGTGGGACAGGACAATGAAAAAGCGCTTATGCGGAAAATAGAAGGGCTTGCTCATGGCAGATGGGGCTATGACAAAGATCCAAAAGCTGCAGCTACTCTCATCGATTATTTAGCAACCCAAGGTAACGAATGGGCCATAGAACAAAAAATATTTGGTCTGTGTGGCTATAACAATGATGACAGTACATATCAGCCCGCCGCAAATCCAAAAGCTGCCGTTGAGTTTAATGAGCGGCTGGTGAAGCAAGGCAATGAAAGAGCATTTATACGAAAAATAGAAGGCCTTAATAAAGGCCTATCAGGCTATAAAAGAGATCCAAAAGCTGCTTTTGATCTCAATGAAGGTTTGGTGAAGCAAGGTAAGCAAGCAGCAATTATTCGAAAAATAGAGAACCTTAAAAGTCGAGAGGCAAGCCATTACAAGCGTTTCAAGGGTATGCCTAATTTAAAGGATTGGATTGAAAAAGAAGCACTAAAGGGTAGCCGTTGGGCTCGTTACTTGAAAGCACAAGGGCTAAAATATGGTACGTTTGGCTTTAAGATGAATCGCGCTCTCGCCATTAAGTATATTAGAAATCATGGGATTCCCTACTAAAAAGGATAAGCTTAAAAATGGTCGCAAGCGGCCATAAATGAAGCTACTTGTAGAATTGTTAAATATTGCTGAGTGTTGAGATGGGCGGCCTATAATGTAATATTTTTTAAGAAAGAAGGATTAAAGATGTATTTATGGCGTTCTTTATTGTTGTGCCTTTCGTGTTCTACATTTCTCTTTTCTCTTCAAGCGTCTGAGTTTATAGAAAAGGAGGAAAGAGTAAGAGTGTCTTTTAAGCGATCTAGTGAGTTTCAACTTGCTAATGAGCTTATTATTCATATTTTTTCTTATTTACCCATGCCTAATCTTCTTACCTGTTCTCAAGTCTGTAAAACATGGGAAACTCTTAGTGAAGAGCCTATGCTTTGGAAACAAATCTGTTTGATAATTTATGGGGATTACCCACTAGAAAGAGCGAGCAAAGAGAATGCTAAATATCATTGGTTAAGAATTTATGTAAATACGCTGTCAGATCCTATCCAAATGGCAGATATAATTTACAAACATAATTTAAACACAGATCACCCTTTTCAAAAATATCGTCGTTTATTACCTTTTGAGACCAAGGAGCTTATCAATGAGCAAGTTGCACTAGCCGATAAAAAAGCACTTATAAATTTTGGAAAGATGAGGTTTAATTACTATAACAATTATATCTACTATGACTACGAAGAGGATCCTAAAACTACTATTGGTATTATTGAGAGCCTAGTACAACATGGAAATCAAGAAGCCATCAGGATAAAGCTATATGGCCTTATTTTTGGAGAATACGGTTATAAGAAAAATACTGAATCAGCAATTGATTTTGCTAGAGATTTGATTAAAGAGGGCCATCAAAAAGCTATTAGCCAGAAGGAATTATGCTGGTTGGAGCTGGGAGCAAAGAGTTATAATGGTCAGGAATATCCCAATAACTTCGTTGCTCTGCTTGAAAACTTAGTTGAAGAGGGACATAAAGCCGTAATCGCTTGGACGATAGGATCGCTAATGGTTGAGTTGGGGGAGGAGGAAGGCTCTAGAGCAGCCGTTGCTTTTAATGAAAAGATTGCCCTGCAGGGCAATCAAACGGCAATTAATATAAAAATACAAGGTCTTGCAAAAGGCAAAAACGGCTACCCAAAGAATCCTGAAGCAGCCGTTGCTTTTAATGAAACTTTAGTTGAGAGAGGAGATGAAAAAGCTATTAAGCGAAAATTAAAGGGTCTGGAAGAGGGAAAATACGGCTATGTCCGCAATCGTAAAGCTACGGTAGCTTTTAATGAAATCCTGATTAAACAGGGAAATCAAAAAGCTATAAAAAGAAAACTAACAGGACTGACTTATGGTAAATATGGCTATATAGAAAACCCTCGTGAAGCCTTTGTTTTCAATGAAACTTTAGTTGAGAGAGGAGATGAAAAAGCTATTAAAAGAAGACTATTTAAATTTTCTCCTGTTCTTCAAAGTGAAGGGGGGGACCAAATGTGGCTTAATGAGACTTTAGTCGAGAAAGGAGATAAAAAAGCTATTAAAAGAAAACTATTAGGTCTCACTTTTTCACACTATGGTTATGTAGCAAATTATGAAGCTGCAATTGCTTTTATTGAGGGCTTAATTAAGCAAGGCAACAAGAAAGCTATTAGGCTCAAATTAAAAGGGCTTACTTATGGTAGATATGGTTATTTAAAAAACACGACTGAGCTAAAAGCCTGGATCGAAGCAGAGGCAGTTAAGGGGGCGCGGTGGGCATATTATTGTACGGCAATTGGCCTGAAGCATGGCATCTTTGGTTTTACCATCGACCACGATAAAGCAGTCGAGTATATAAAATTTTATAAAATACCTTATTAACTATTTCTAATTAAACGATGTTTAAAGAGGCTACAACTATAAACTTTACTTAAGAGATTATACAGCTTCATAGATAACTATAAAGAATCTTTAAAGCATTATTATAAGAGCAGAAAATAGATTTTAAAGCCTTAGGTTAGTTTCTCTCTTATGCCTAAAATGTCAACCTAGATCATAATTTTCATACTTTTAACAGACAAGTATCAAGTGTGAACTCAGAGAAAGAGCTAAATTTGAAAAATAAAAAATAATATTTTTATGAGGGCATCTGTTCAAGGTTAAAAGCAAGTGATTTTTGTTGAAAAATTTGAGGATAATATTATGTACAATAATTGTTAATTTAAGTCAACAAATTATGGATGTACTGATAACTTCTATGTCTTTTCAGAGTAACGAACCACCAATTACAATTATAGAAGAGGAAAAGTTATGGAAAATAATTATAAGAAAATTAAGAAGAAAATTGGGATTCTATTGTTGCTGAGCATCCTAAACCTTTGTTGGCAGGGCACAGCTTTAGCTATGGATAAAAGAGCAGCTGACCACGCGTATTGCGACCAGCAAGGGCAATTACTTCTAAACAAACAAGGGGTGATGGACAACGATGCAACATCTGAGACTTCGGTTGTAGAGACTTTGGTGGTCGGTCTTGGAACATCGCTGTTACTTGTCAGGAAGGATCCTAATAATCTCCAAAGCTCTAACGCTGCTGAAAGTGACCCCCTTCTTTTTAAACGGTTGCCCGCTGAAATAAATTTTTATATTTTCCAATTTTTAAAATCGTACTATGCCAAACAAGCTGCACTTGTATCTTCGTTTTTTTACAATTTTGTTAATTCAACAAGGAATCATTTAAAGCTCAAGTGTTCCATCACAGATGAGAATCTCATAAAACTTGTAAAGAAGTACCCGAACATCACCTCACTGAATCTGGAGGAGTGTGAAGAACTCACAGATGTAGCGCTCCTCACGGTGGCGAAGATGTGCCCTAACCTCACCTCACTGAATTTGTTGGGATGTCGAAAGGTCACCGCTGTAGCTCTCATCAAGGTAGCGGAGATGTGTCCGAAGTTGCCACCGCTGGATCCACGGAAGTGTCAAGTGATCACCATGGCAGCTATTCGTAGGGTAGCGGAGGAGTGCCCGGTCTGATTTCACTGAATCAGGAGTGCTGGGGAGAAATGGCTGTGATACTGTCTTAAGCGTCAAGAGACATTTTGAAGCAAGTCAGAGTTGAAGGGTGTTTTATGTTTAATAATGCCAAACACAATATGAAGAAGTTTGCGTGCCTTAAGATAAAGGGCCTAAATTAGTGTTTATAGTAAAGGAGAATTAAGATGAATGTAAAACTGATATTTTTTATTTCTCTCTTCTGTAGTATTGTTTGCTCAACGCAAGCTACTGAAGAGCATGATAAGGAGAGAGCAGCACCCGCTATCAATGTGCTTCCTGATGATATAATGGCTGATATTTTTAATCATCTACCAATTAAAGGGAGAGCAAGTGCAAGCCAAGTCTGTCGAAAATGGGAAGAAATAATAGAAACTTCTTCCTCATGGAATTTAGTGCGCCGTAATATTCATGGTGACTACCCAAAAAGTGAAGCGACAAAAGAGAATACGAAGTTCCATATATTCAGAGTGCATGCTAATACTCTTTCAGAGAGTAATAAAACCAAATACTTGGTCGGTAAATATAATATTAATAAGGGGCATCCATTTGCACTATATCAAACTTTAGTAAATAAGTTTCTATCGACGAGAGCAAATGAAGCGGCTAGAGAAAAGCAAATATTGGATCTTACTTACGCCACATATAGCTCTGAAAAGGGCCCGCGGTCCATTGCTGATCTTTTTTTAGAGCAAAGTAATAGCACGGCTATAGAAAGGAAGATAGAGAGGTTTCTTGAGGACGAGTATAGTTATGAGAAGAACTCTTAACGGTTCTGTCACAATAAAAATTTGCGACAGAACCTAAATATCAATGGGGATAGGATGAGTGCAACAGACATTAAAGGGGCCCCGTCAAGTTGTTGAGTATGCTGAAAGGTGTTAAGGTTGGCTCATCTTCAACTCAAGTGTAAATAAAGGGATGCAAGATGAGCGAGCGTTATAAAGGGTATCGAATTTCCAAGGTCGTAATAGGCTATGCTGTTCGTCTCTATTTTCGCTATAAACTCAGCCTTAGAGATGTTAGTGAACTCTTAATTGAGCGGGGCGTTTGTGTTACCTATGAATCTATTCGGTTATGGGTCAAAAACCTAGGCCCTGTCTATGCCCAAGCTATTAGAAAGAAAAGAAGAACCTCTTTCACAGATAAGTGGCATATTGATGAAGTGAGAGTGAAGATTAAAGGTGAAGTCTTTTGGCTTTGGCGTCTTGTCGATAGTACGGGAGAAGAAATAGAAATTCTTTTACAAAGAAGACGCAATGCCAAATCAGCGATCAGGTTTTTGAAGAAAGCCTTAAAAAGAATAGGACAGCCTCCAAGAGTTATGGTCACAGATAAACTGAAGAGTTACAATAAGGCGCATCGTGTTCTGTTGAGAACATCAGAACATCGTTCCCATAAGCGGTTAAATAATAGAGCAGAGAATTCTCATCAACCTACACGAGAAAAGGAAAGGCAAATGCGACGATTTAAGACTCCTGGATATGCCCAGAGATTTCTTTCATCCATGGGGGCATTCTTAAATTTATTGAAGGTCAAACGATATTCTGTTTCAGCCAAAGAGTATAGGCAGAAACTAAAAGAGTCTCTGTCTATCTTTCATGAGATAGTCGTTTCACAACCCTCAGTCTATCTAAAACGGAAGATTTTGACCCAGTTTATTGACATGATCAATAACTTGACGGCCCCCTCCCCACAATTTCTTGAAAGAGCCAAATATGGCGACATATTACATGCCAAACTAGGAAATATGTCGCCATAGGTGTAAAAAGGGTTCCGTTGCAAATTTGGAAATAAGGTGATTTAAGATTGCAATCCCTCAGGGACTGGACAGAATTTAGGCGTAAACGTTGAAAAGACGATTGAAAAAACGAACCTGATCTTGATAGCTTTTTGTCAAATAAATTGTTTGCTCTTTAAGCATCATGGCCATGGCTTCAATGCCTTTGAGCGTTCGGTTAGCCGTCTTAAATGATTGGAAGCCTAACATGGGCCGGGTACGGCGTTTGATGCGTCGATGGTCTTGTTCAAGGATGGTGTTGAGGTATTTAACTTGTCTATGCTTGACGCCTTCGTCCAGACACCCTTCTCTTTTTAATTCTTCGATAGCTGTGTGATAGGAAGAATGCTTATCTGTGGTAATAGAAGAAGGCATCTGTTTACACCGTTTCAGCATTTTCTTAAAGAATCGCTTAGCAGCGGCCAGGTCCCGAGTATGAGCTAGCATAAAATCAACAGTGCGCCCATATTTATCGACGGCTCGATAGAGATACTTCCATTGGCCTTTGACTTTAATGTAAGTTTCATCCACTCTTAAAGACCAAGCTGAAGGTCGAGCATACCAATGTATCCTTTTCTCAAATTCGGGAGCGTAATGCTGGATCCAGCGGTAAATGGTTGTATGGTCAACCTTTATTCCTCTTTCCCTAACCATTTCTGCTAATTGGCGATAGCTGAGGGGATAACGTAAGTACCAGCGTAAGCATTGCAAGATAACTTCTGGAAGGAAATGTCGATATCTGAACTCTTTAGGTTTCATTGCAGTGACCATTTATTAGATAATTTACCCTTAACCTAACAACTTCTCAAGAATTTGCAACGTATATGGCCTGAGCAAGAATGCAAGAGTTTTTTTAAAAGAAAACATTGAGGTGCGGACGTATATTCGGCTTTTAACGAAGGTTTATCCTTCTAGCCCAGATGGTATATCCGATCACTTCTTGCCCTTATCGGAACCATGGTTTTTGTAAACCGTGTTGCAAAACAGGATCTCAAGAAGCTGGTAATTCACTTTGTCATCTTTTTATTTTACTCTAGCAAACCTCGGTGGTAGGTCATCCTTATAATTTTACTTATGGGATATCTAGTGAATAGAGTGGTACTCAGTTTGTTTGGCAAGTAGAGACCATACAATTCTTGCATTCTTATTAGCTAGAGCTACATAAGCTTTCTGTTTACCACAACGCTCAATCAGCTTCTCTAACCAATTAGAACGCCTTTTAGCAAAGCTAATAAAGGCGCGTGCTCCGTGAATAAGAAGCGTCCTTAAATACCGATCCCCTCTTTTGCTAATGCCGAGCAGCACCTTTTTATTTCCGCTAGAATGCTGACGTGGTACCAATCCTAGCCAAGCGGCTAAGTGACGCCCATTCTTAAAGTTAGAGATATCACCAATTGCTGATACCAGAGCTGTTGCTGTTAAAGGGCCAATCCCTTCAATTTTTTTAATCCTTTGGCATGCTTTATTCTCGCTACAAATTTTGGCGATCCGCTTATCTAAAAGCTTAACTTTTTTATCAATTTCCAAAAGATCTTGATGAAGCTGGCAAAAAACCTCCAGAGCTAAACTTGTCAGCAAGTTATTTTGATTTTCCAGAAACTGAGGTAATTTCTCCCTCAAACACCCAATACCTTGAGGCGCCACAAGTCCATATTCACTAAGCAGTCCTCTAATCTGATTGACAAGGGCCGTCCTTTGCTGCACCACTCTTTGACGGTACCGATGGAGCGATTGGATATCCTGCTGTTCTATAGTTTTAATTGAAACAAATCTCATATTAGGCCGTGCTACTGCTTCACAGATAGCTTCAGCATCATTCGCATCATTCTTATTCGTTTTAACATATGGTTTTACATATTGTGGGCTCATCAGTTTCACTTCGTGCCCGTAAAGCTGAAACTGGCGGGCCCAGTAGTTAGATCCACTGCAAGACTCCATTCCTATAAGGCATGGAGGTAGATTGGCAATAAAGCTAAGCAATTGGTCACGTCCAATACGCTTCTTTAGCACTGTCTTGCCTCTTTTATCAACGCCATGCAGTTGAAATACCCGCTTGGCTATATCAATCCCTAGTGTTTTTATTGTCATGGTGGGGTCCTTATCTTTATTTATTCCTTTTACATCTCCAGATTACCATTCTTTTCTCATAATCTGAAAGTTGCTCAGGCCATCCCATCAGAACCGTAATAACCTGCTGGATTAGTTGGATCGCAAAGATCGTAAAAGCGAGCTTCAAAAAGAGGGCTAGTCTTCCTTCTAGGGTCACTTCCCCACATAAATTTTACGTAAGGGGTTTTCAATGCTTTGAAGCAAAGGGCTGGAATCATAAAGAGCATCAGCAGCAAGACATAATTTACAAAAAGATTAATAGGAAAAATCCCTATATTTCTAAAGGTGTCTATACCGGCCCATATAACAGCAATTACCAAAATAGCGCGCTTTACATACAGCGTGACACTGACATACTGATCAATCTGTTCGCGGGAAGTATTTTTCCATTCCAGAAACCATTCAGGAAGATTCGTCGATTCTTTTATGCCGTGATAAGAGAAGAACCACCAGTCCCAAAATACTGTGGCAAAAGGATATATCAACAAAGCATACATCCAATCCCACATCCCTATCGAGACCATAACGGAACAAGCAATCGACCTAAAGAAACGTTTATCTCCATAAAGTTTAATTTTATGAAGGGGGATAGATTCATCAATTTTCAAAGTGTTATTAGTCATAAATTTTATCTCTTTCACCTTAAGGTACCACTTTATCTTTTTTTAATTCATCAAACAGCTGTTCAACGTCTCCAGCAGAATATCGGCGCCCTTTCTTTTCATATACGGCCAGGGCAGCTAAATAATCTTCTTGGTCATCCAAAAACTGCTCGATTGCTTTTTTCACATAATAACTCTTACTACGGTTGGTCTTTTCAGCCAGCGCTTTTAAGCGATCATCCAATTCTTTGGAAAGTCGAACCCCTAACATCTATTATCTCCATGGTTATGTTTAATTATATAGATGTTTTACATTGTTTTACAAGAGTTACTAGAACTTTAATTTTTACTTACTGCTTTAAGGGCTTACAGTATGCAAGATTACCGTGATTATTACCGACAGTTAAATGATCAGCTGTCGACCAGGATTGGGGATTTGGCCTACGAACTTTTAGGAGAACCTACCTTTAAAAAAACTTCTGAATGGCGGTATGGTCAAAAGGGGAGCCTTTCTATAACCATATCAGGACCGTATCAAGGTCGATTTCATGATTTTGAAAAGGATATCCATGGGAGCTCTTTAGATCTCATCAGTCACCTTAAGGGGATTAAGGGGAGGGAGCTTTGTCAGTGGGCGCGCCACTGGTTAAGACTTACCCTCCAAGAAGTTTGGACGCCTATCATGCCGATTCCTCAAGGCGTTTCTAAGCCCGATTTTAGGAAAGCACCCTTAAATTATTTATTGGATGGTAGAACGGTGGAGGCGATTTATCCTTACCGCTCTTTGCAGGGTAATCTCTTAGGGTATGTTGTCCGTTTGAAGGATAAGCATAACCATAAAATTACTCCAACCCTCACCTATTGCCAAAGCAACTTAGGCCGCTTTAGCTGGTATTGGAAAGGCTTTAGAGAAAAGCGCTCTCCTTATGGATTAGAAAAAATTAAAGATACCACAGCCTCCATTTTAATTGTTGAAGGTGAAAAAACAGCGGAGGCAGCCCAACAGCTTTTTCCTCATTATAGTGTTTTAACGTGGGCTGGGGGTGCTAAAGCTGTTTTGAAAACAGATTGGTCACCTTTGAAACAGAGAGATATCATCCTGTGGCCTGATAATGATCCTGCTGGTCACGAGGCCATGCAAAAGCTGGCTCATCATCTTAAGGAAATAGGAAATCAAGAGGTTCGGATTGTCAGCCTACCAGACAATACCCCCCCTAAATGGGATTTAGCCGATCCTATCCCCCCAGTATGGATAGCTAATTTTATAGCCTTATCCCTAGAACAAGAGGAGAGTTCAATCAATTCACGTGTGCCTTATATCAATCGTTCTCAACCTTTAGAGTTTTTTTCATGAGGCTCATCAAAGATTTTACCCAAGGCGGTCAAATTACCTTACATAAGCTGCGGATGATTCGCCAGGTTCTAGCGGTCACCCTCTTTACCTGTTGCGTGGGGGGAGGGGCCTTTTTCAGCATAAAAACTTGGCAAGATACGGCTCCCTATCAACGAGAGATTATAAGGGCTTATCTAGAAGCCTCCCTTAAAACAAGCATACCTGCTGGAAATTCTCATAAAGCAATCCAAACCTTTAAAGCTCCAAGCGGGCGCCTGCAAAAAATCAGATCCGTCGATCTTTTGAGGGACCCTTATATCAATCAACAAATCCAAATCATTAAGGATCGCATGATCCGAACATTTATGCAGGCAATAATGGTTATGGGGGGAATATTAGCTTTTTTCATCGCCTTCTGGACCTGGAGAGGAAAAATTGGCTCAGAAAAAGAAGTTCTTTCTGGCACCCAAGTGGTGGAGGCGAAGATTCTTAAAAGGCTCGTTCGGCGTCATAACGAAGCTTCTGATATTACCTTAGCAGGTGTTCCACTGATTAAAAACAAAGAGCTTCAACATATGCTAATTGTTGGAACAACGGGCTCCGGAAAATCGAACTGCATCCATGAACTTTTGCAACAGGTTCGCAAAAAAGGACAACGCGCGGTTATTGTGGATATAACAGGAAGCTTTATCGAAAAGTATTATAGGCCAGGCATTGATAAGATCCTCAATCCCTTGGATCAACGCTCAGAAGACTGGACAATTTGGGCTGATTGCACCGAGCCTTATCATTATGAGGCGCTCTCTGCTGCTTTTTTACCCTCAAAACATGAGGATGATTTTTGGATCAATTCAGCCCGAGCCTTGTTTGTGACAACTGCTCAAAAGCTTAAGGATAGTGGATCTTATAGTCTTCAGGATTTTATGGATAAAACTGTAATTAATCCTCTCCATGAAGTCATAGATTTTTATACAGGAACGGCCGTTGCCTCTTTTATGAATGAAAAAGCAGATAAAACAGCTGTAAGTGTGCGCGCTACCCTTGCCACCAACATTAAATGTTTAGAATGGCTCAAAGAAACAAAGAATCCTTTCTCTATAAGACAGTGGGTGGAACAAGAAGATCATCAAGGAGAATGGCTGTTCTTAGCTTCCGTCCCTGAGATGCGGGAAGCTCTTAAACCTTTATTAACAGCTTGGACGAGCATTGCTACAAAAGCTTTGATGAGTCTTAAAGCCTCCCATGATCGCCGTTTATGGTTTGTTATAGATGAGCTTCCTGCCCTTAAAAAATTGCCGGATTTCCATACCATGTTGGCAGAAGCCAGAAAATATGGTGGATGTGCGGTTGTCGGAACCCAAGATATGTCTCTCTTAGAGGAGGTCTATGGTCATAATCTGGTAAAATCAATTGCTAACCTTTGTAGCACCAAAGTGGTGTTCAGAATTGCAGGGGCTGATGTGGCGGAGCGTGTTTCGAAGTGGTTAGGGTCGCAAGAAGTTTCTGAGTCTATTGAAAACATTTCCTATGGAGCGCATCAAATGCGAGATGGAGTTTCTTTAAATGATCAGAGGCGTGAGAAGGCGGCAATTAATGCAGACAAACTAATGAAGTTACCGGACTTGGAAGGATATATTAAATTACCAGGTAATTACCCCGTAGGGCATATAAAGTTTAAGTATCATCAGCTTCCAGCAATTGCAGAATCCATCTCTAGAATTAAGGAGAATGGATAAAATGCGAAAATCAGAAGTTATATTGCGCCGGACAATCTTGCTTTTTTTGACCCTTTCTTGGGTTGTTCTATTAACAAAGGGAATTAAAGCATGTTTGGCATTGATGATTTTCTCTGGTTTATTAGGAATTATGGCTTTTGAAAGACCTCCTCCAGAGCCAGAATACCTCCTTGTTGTAACTGTATTCATATTTTTATATGTGATTTTCTGGGGAGGAATTTTTTACGCCCTCTATCGTTTGGTTAAGCTTTGGATTAGGATACTAAAACAGTTCTGGTAATTTAACTGTCTGAGCATCATTCATTGCAGAAGTCGGTCTTTCTACTTTTGTTGTTTTGCCGAGCAATTGGGGTATCTTATTTCACTTTTAACAAGTTTTAAGCAGCAATTACGTGCGTTATTCCCCGCTTTCTTTTTGCTCGTTTTTTCTTCACGACAATTTCTATATCCCAATCCAGAAGATTTAATAGGTGCATAAGTCGATCCATTGAAAACTTATGTAATCTTCCTCTAATTAAGTCGGATACATCGGGTTGCTTAATATTTAAAATTGCAGCGGCCTCAATTTGGGTAAGCTTTCTTAGTATAATGCTCTTATGAATTTTATGAGCTAGAGCAGCTTTAGCAATTGCTTCTTCAGGTTCGTTGATCTTTAAATCAGCAAATATATTCTCATCAGCTTTAATAATATCCATCATTCTTTTCTCCTATAATAGTCCTCTTCTGCGCGTTTCAATCTAGCTTCAATAAGATCTATTTCCTTTTGAGGAGTTGCAATTCCATGTTTTGATTTCTTTTGAAAAGCATGGAGTACGTATATAGCATCTTTAAGCTTAAGAGTGTAAACCACTCTATAAGTATTAGTGTCATAATCCTCCACCACTTCGAGTACTCCCGCTCCTTTAAATCCCTTTAAAGGCTTAACTGAAGGATGTTTATCGCCTAACTGTGCAATATAAAGGGCATATCCAACTTCATTTCGAACCCTTTCAGGAAATTCCATCAAATCATCCTTTGAATTTCCAACCCAATATATTGGCTTTTTCACGAATAACTCTTCACTGAATAATATAGTAATATTACTATAACATGTCAATTCACTAAACGAAAGAAATTTAAGAATTTATGCTGTTCTGATTTATAGCTCCTTTTCTAAATTGTTTCTTTGTTGAGCATGAGCTTTATGGTCCGCTAATAATTCTTCAATAGTATTCCCTTGAAGGTCATAACGGTGAGTACTCTTTGCTAAGACCTCCTTATACTTAAACCAGCGTGTATAAAATCCAAGGGCTTCTCGTATATGCAAGCGTGAAAAAGGAAGGTTCTCTGGCAGTTCAGCAAAAATGTCTTTTTCAATCTTTAATTTTAAAGGCTTAGGATTTTCCTCGCTGAAGCATTGAGGGTAAGTCCTTAAAAGCCAATCAAATGCGGCCTGTCGGTTTTATCTCGTTCCTTTTTCGCTTTTAATCTTAGGTGTTGATCCTTTTCCTTAGAATCAACTTTAGGCTTTGCAGGCGTTTCCTGTTGTTTAGCTTTAGGAGTTTTTTTATTTTCTTGTGGCAGGTTGGGTGAAGTCGGTTGTTGTCCGTCTCAAAAAATGTTTTTAATTGAGCCACCTTGTCCTGCGCTTGATGGTGTTGCTGGGGTTTTAAACTTAATTTTGCTTTTTTATGGATCATGTCTTTTTACTCTTTCATTCATCGGGAAGATATCAGGGGTGTTTTTTAGCGGACTTCGATAAAGCAATCAGTTTTTCCTGGTCTTTGGAGCCCATTTTAGGCCAAACTTTCAGCATGAACTCCCCATATTCAAGTTGTGTCTTTGTTAACTGGCTCACGGGTGGCATAAAATAATGGATAAGGCCGCCTCCAATAGCACCCCCAATTAAGGTGGATAGGAAAGCAAGAATGAGGTAAGTTCGAGAAAGGAAACTCATCTTTTCTAAATTCTTTGACAGTTGCTGATTAATCTTAAGGCACTGATTTTCTACTTTCTTAAGTTCCGCTTCCATTTGATCGGTAGTTTTCTCAAGGAATAAGCGAACAGTTTCTTCTGCGGCTTGCTTAGCCATAAGAGGGACGGCTTGATGAATAACTGTATTTAATTGTAGAACAACTTCAGGGGATAAATCCTTTAAAGCTTGAATCGACGTTTGGAATTGCCGTGTACAGGTCGATATCTGACCGGCTGACGTCACAATCACATCCCGTTCTTTTTCTAATTCTTGGGTTAACCCTTTTAGAGCATAAAGGGTGCTGGTTAATTCTTTAAAGGCTTCATTGGGGGACGCGGTCATTACTATCTCTCCTGTCTTAGCGGCTTAAACCGCTGTCTCGGTTAAGGGTTTGGTGTCGATTATAATCTTTAGCTAAGCGTTGGATCTCTTGGCCCATTTCTGGATTTCTCACCTCCAAATACCACATAGCATTTTCATTTTTAGAAAGCGCCATGGCTTCTTTTTTTAACGTTAAGGCATCTTGCTCGGTTGTACGACCTTCGCTCTCAGCTTTTTTATAGGCATTATACCGATCTGTAAAATTGTGAACATCTTTTTCAAATTGAGGGCGGTAATCCATCTTATCCAGGACCTTCTCAGACGAGTTACCGCCTAAGGATATTGTAGCCTCTTGATCCGATAGAGAGATAGAACGCTGAGGTTGAACAAGCTGATCGAGAACATCACGCCAAGAGGGGCCAGGGGAAGAAGTGTTCTGGTGAGAGGAGATACCATACAGCTCGCTTTCAAGGCTCTGTATTCTTCCATAGTCTGACCAGTGCTTTTTAGGATACGCTTCTCCATATCCTTTTTTTCTAAGTCAGCAACCATCTCTTTCCAGGACAGGGCTGGTTCTGAGGAAGGCGGCTCAGAGGTCCCAAGAGAAGAATTTAATGGTATTTGGCTATCATCTTGTAGCCTATGAGCACGCTGAGCTTCTGTAAGGGTTTCTCTGACCTTAATCTTCTCAAAGGTTGGCTCTTTCCCCAACCAGCGAGTGAAGCTCCGTTTTGCTGTATAATGGATCGCCTTAAGTTGGTTACTGACCCCTTCCAAGGCCTCGGTGATGATAGAGCTCTCTTGCCGCGCCAGCTTTAAGGCTTGATCAGAATCAATATAGTCTAAAGAGGAGAGCTTTTCTTGCCCCTTAGCAAGCTGTTTGGCAAAGACACTTTCTGTCCAGAATTCTTGGGAGGTGCCGTAAATAGAAGCTTCTTCTGTATGACGGGTCAGAGCGACATAAGTGAGGTTGCTGTGGAAATGATTGGAGGCCAAAATAAAGCTTTTATGGTTCGTGGCCCCTTGTTGCTTGTTGAGATTAATTGCCCATCCCAGATCAACGTAGGGATAAAGCTTGGAAGCAAAAGAAACGATCTTCCCCTCCTCGCCTTCTTTCGCATCGAGGCGAACCTTTAACGTTGTCTTATTGATTTCTTCAATCGTTCCTACCATCCCATTACGCACCCCCAGTCCATGATCATTCTTCATAAATAGAAGACGATCCCCTTTAGAGAAGTGACGCTGCTTATTAGTGCGAACTTCATCACCAAAGTCATCCGTATCAATCCGTGTGATTTGGTGGGTAAAGCTTTGCTTATCAATGGCTCCATCTTGAATTCTTAGATCTCGAGCTTGCTGATTTAAAATCTCTGTCTCCTTTAAGGTATAAGCCATGAGGACATGGTTCTCCTTAGGTTCTGCTTGAACCGATTGATGCCAATCCCGAAGTAAAGCCGCCATGGTTGTCTGTCTTGGATTACAGGTAAACTCCCACCCTTTGTTTGCCCCCCTGTCGATATTCCATTGGCTAGTAATTTTCTCAGCATTAATTTTATTGGGACTTAGATTCTGGGCAATCCGGAGAGGATCGGTTCTATAAGAAAAAATGTAAGGTCGGCAGGAATCAATATTTTCTGCAATAGACTGAGCAGTTTCTTTCTCAACAGCTTTCCAAGCCTCTATCTTAGAGCTTCCCATTTCTTTTTCTGAGCTGGTTAACTCAATATCACTTCTCAATGTCCAACCAGCCAGCTTTTGAGAACGAACGGCAACATTAAAGGCTTCAACTAAGCCTGCGTAATCCTTGGTGGCTACTAATTGGTTGATATCAGGAATAGGTTCATCAATAAGGATGACTCTTCCCTTTTCCAGGTAAGAACCAATAGCTTTTTCAGTGTCACCCCTTCCAAAATTGCGGGTAGCTTCTTTCATCCAAGCTTGTTTTTGACGGATAACAGTTTCTAAAGTAGCGACCCCTGTTTCTTTTGTCACTAACCGAAACGCTGCGCCTGCTTCAATGGGTTGTAACTGTTTACCATCTCCCACTGTAACAAGCTTAACTCCTAATTTCTTAGAAGCATCGAGAAGCTCTTCAAACCGGGTTATATCGACCATTCCTGCTTCATCAAGAATAAGAACAGACTTGGACTTGAATTGGCTACGTCCTTGATGATACTGGCGCAAGAATTTATGAAGTGTCATTGACGGAATGCCGTCATTTTGTAGATTTTGAGCCGCTTTCCCTGTCGGGGCCAGTCCATAAACGGCGTATCCGTTCTCTTGCCAAATATCTTGTGCACAGGACAAGATAGAGGATTTACCGGTACCGGCATAACCAACTATTGCCACAAGCTTTTTATCCTGAACAAGATGGTCTAAAGCTCTTTTTTGGTCGCTCGATAGTCCCCCAGACTTCTCATACTTCTTGTCATAAAGAGCTACATGATTCTGAATACTTTGATCGCTAACTTTATTGCCTTCAGTTTGGCTTAAGGTTTGAGCCACATTGATTAAGCTAAGCTCCCGTTTAATCATGCTTCGTGTGGTATAAACAGCCCCGTGTTCTGTCTCTCTTAATAGTTTCAGTTCAGCAGAATTTTTAAGCTTGGTTTGGCAGGCTCGAAACACCTCAGGATCATCTATATAACGGGCCAGAACTTTATCAATGTCCCCTTCCATAAAGGTTGCTTGGGATTTATGAATGATGCCAAACACCACTTCTGGATTCTTCATAATTCGATAAAGATTTTTCAGTTTTATATGCTGGTATTCTTTAGCCTTATCGGTATGCTGGTCGGGATGAATGTCTTGAGCATTGTTACCAAGACGCCCTTCCATTTCATGAACACTGCGCGAGAGTTTTGGCTGAGGCTCAATCTCAATGCCTTGCTCCGCATAAGACCGATGATCGACCCGCTCTTGATACCCATGGAGTTGTAAATGAAAGTTCGTATATGCCGCTAATTGTTCCCGCCATTCTTCTAATAATGATGGTTGGTTCCAATCTCGGTTTTTGTATTGTGACAGACCCGTTTCGGTTAATTCTCTTGTGAGCAAGACAGCATGACAATGAGGCTTTCTTTGTCCTGTTTTGTCATCATAGTCATTGTGGAAATTGGCTAAAACGGTAATCCCTCTTTGACAAAATTGATCCTGAATAAATTCACGGAGGAGCGCTTTATTTTGTTCAACTGTTAGCTCAGAAGGCAGAGCAAATTCAAAGTCTTTATAAACCTGAGCATCAATTCTTTTTTCAGAAGATTCCGCAATACTGGAGAGTTTTTGTACCCCTTTTTCACGGTTTTTTTCAATTAAGTTCTGCAAATCTTTGGCCCATTGAGGAGAAGATTCTGGCAATAATAATTCGACATACTCGACCGATTTATTTCTAAAATTAAATCCCTCCCCTGTTCTCTCTTCTGTCAACTGCGTTCCAGAACGATAAGCAAGAGCAGCAACCGTATTACGGTCGGATCTACTAAGAACTTTAATGTGAGCGTGATACAGAGCCATTTATAACCATTTCTTCCGGCGTCGCTTGCGACTAAGCGATGTTATATTTATATAACGTATAAGCGCGCCTTGCAATTTTTTATTGCTCGGACTTGCAGAAATTGTTATCTGTTTGTTATACTGTCTCTATGAGACAATCTGTATAAAAGGGATTGTTAAGGGATAATTCCTTAACAATCCTTAAGGAAACACCATCATGAAAAAAATAGACACTCTTTCTAAGAAATTACAAGATCTTCAAGCGGAACAACAAAAGCTCCAAGGGAAAATAGCAGAACAGCTTTTTGCGGAAATACAAAAGATCCTGGGAGAGGATTTCTCGCCTTCCTTAGCTTTAACGTTAATTAACCAAGGATGGAATCATTCAGGGAAATCAAAGGAGGATTGGCTAAAGCTTTCCACCTCCTTTCAAAGCGCAAAACCTTGACAATTTATGGGTCAAGTGGAATCGGCAACAGCGTGAAATAGTGAAGGCCAAACAAAAGCTTTATCAAATGAACAATCGGTCCGGTTTAGCAGCAAATGGCTTCCGCAAAGCCCGAACAAGAACTCTTATCCAACTGGGAGGCCTTATTGAAAAAGCGGGCTTGCTTGATGCTATAGGCTTAATACCCGGAAGCGATCTTCAAAAAGATCCGCTAAAGCAGCCGCTAGCGTTAAGTCTTCTGGGAGCTTTGTTGGAAATTAAACAGGACTTACAAACTGATCAAGTTTCTTTGGAAATGTGGAAATTAAAAGC
Source organism: Candidatus Paracaedibacter acanthamoebae (assembly GCF_000742835.1). GTDB lineage: Bacteria > Pseudomonadota > Alphaproteobacteria > Paracaedibacterales > Paracaedibacteraceae > Paracaedibacter > Paracaedibacter acanthamoebae. The sequence goes on from NZ_CP008941.1 coordinate 1,559,779, forward strand.
TCAAGAGTTCTTAAATGAGGGCAATAAGATCTTGGGAGATTTCAGTAGAGAAGATGAGAAGGGATAACTTGCTTGCAGCGGCCAAATCGCTTGTAAATCAGCCCAAAAGAAATATAAGGAAACACACATGGCCTCGATCCTAGAATTTATCATTGACGCTTTGGTATTATTACTTCCCTCCTCTAAAAAGGAGGAAGCGTCCAAGAAGGAAAGTAAGAAGGGTCAATCTAGAAGAACAAAATTGAAATAAAAATACCGTTTTCAAAATAATTGAATTGGAATAGGAGAAGGATTTTTCCCTTATGTATATTTGTAGAGATTTAAAATTACACTGACTGTTACCCGTTTATTATTGATGAGATTTTTGCCAGTTTAAGCATGAACCTATTTATTTTAATGCCCCAGTGCCTCTTTATGCATATGGGAAAATTTTAAAAAATAACTCAATTTGTTCACTCTATAAAACTGGATATAACCGGGCCTTAAAGAGAGTACAAGTATAGCTCAGTCATCTTATTCTTGCTGCTTTTACCGCTACTAGATTGGATTAAACACCTAGAACCAACGCTGCTGTTTAAATTTCGCTAAACATGACTGTGTGAAATTAGAATCTACGCGGTTGTCTCTCTTTTGCAATAAGACCTTTTCAGCATTCCCTGAAGCATTTGTCTTAATTTCATAGACTTCTAAATTGCAATTTGGATAATTCGACTTATAACTAATTGGCCTGGCGTGTACGTAGAGCCCGTTCTCGGACAACATTAGTTCCGCTTTAATTATTGTAGTTGTCATATGTAGGGTTTGAGCCACATAATATATGGTATGAGAATTATTTGATTATTCCTGTATATGGGACATACTTTAAAAGTTTCACAGAGCTTTGAATAAACATGCGAATTCGGTAAGTGTTTGTTTTATTTGTTTTTTCGGAGATATTATTCGAAAATGGGCTCTACGTACACGCCAGGCCAAATGCGCGTCTATTTTAGATTGTTAGAAAGAGATCTTTATAAAAAAGCGCCCATTCCTCTGTGAGCCGCAGAAAATAAAGTGTTCCCAGAGTTTTTTAAATCCTTATGATAATTTTTCACACAAATCCTGGCATAATACCTAATTCCATTACTGTATGTCTAGATTCTTCACTATGCTATCCCTCTGTTTTTTGTTACAGGCATCCATAAGTCATTAGAGGAATAGAAAAGAAGAGCAATTTTATCTAAATTTCTCATTTTAAGTACTATTCAATCTCTCCCTTCATAGCTCTATGTATCTCTTGCCTTAATTCTGGGGAGCTCGTTAACGGTTGTAATCTTAAAAAACTCTTTTGACTTCAAATATGTTTGCTTCTTTCCTTTAAAAAATACATTATCTATTAATTATTTTCTGACAAAATAGATTTAACGACAGAAAGGGAGAAAGAATGAATTCTTTATTATGCTGCTATTTTCCGACGAAGGTTATTTTTGTTGATGATAGTTCGAGTATCCTGCGAAGTTTGGCACCTATTCTCGATCACAATATAGCTACTTATGGTTTCTTTGATAATCCTTATAAAGCCTTGGAATTCGTTAACAGTTTTCAGGGTATTGATTTTTTGCCTTCTGCTTTCCCTAGCCGAGAGCAGAAAAGTGATGAAATCTACAAAGCTATTTTTTCACCACAGCGTTATGAAGAAGTCTCAAGTGTCATTGTAGACTATGAAATGCCAAGTATGAAAGGACTAGAGTTCTGCGAAAAGCTTCAAAATCCTTACATCCGTAAAATCTTATACACAGGCGTTGCTGATGAGAAAGTAGCAATTGAAGCTTTCAATAAAGGACTTATTGACGGATATATCCGCAAACAAGATGAAAGCGACGACCCGTCTCTCATTCTCAATAATTTTATCCGTCAAAGTCAGCTAAAATACTTTAAGACTTTAACTGATGTCTCCTATGGAACCTATTCTTAAGAATAAAAAAAGTATTGAATATGATGATTATCGGGACGCTCCTGTCTATGATCCCACTTTTAATAAGTATTTTAATGAATTGTTAGAAAAAAATAACATTAGTGAATATTATTTTAATGAATCCATTAATGGTTTTATCTTCCTGACGCCTAAAGGAAAATTAAGTGCCCTTTTTACTGTTTCAGAAGAAATCTTTGAAGGTCTACACTGGCAATTTATTGGCGACCTTGAAAAAGAAGCGGCTACAAACAAACAAATTTCCTCCTCTTTTATTAAAGAGTTAGAAGAAAACCGTAAACTGCTTTGCTTCCCATTTTATGGTAATGACCAACATCCTCTTCCCGAAGAATGGGAGAAATACGCCTATCCTTTAGAAATTCTGCAGGGAGAAAATATCTATTATATAGCTTATGCTCGCGATATTGACTATATTGATCCCGTCGAGATTTATTCTTTTGAGAAATATCAAAGAAAAAAGAAATAATTGATTCCTAACGTTATGGTAAACTAGATATTGTACAGGATATAAGCAGACTAAGCTTAGGTGTTTGATTACACCTAAGCTTTCTTTTTTAAAATCGCTTAGAGGTGGTTCCCAATGGTTAGACAAGAAAGCAGCAAAGATAAGCTATAGCCATGGTTAAAAATTATGCTGCTAATTTCATTGGTGAAGAGCGTATTCTCTTCAGATTCTTAATATATACTTCATCAGGTGATTGTCCGTCAAAGCTGGAATGGGGCCTGGTTAAATTATAGTGACTTATCCACGAAGAAATTTCCGATTTGGCTTCAAGTCCATTACTAAAATGATAAAGATAAACACATTCATATTTCAACGAACGCCATAGCCTCTCCACAAAAACATTATCCATCCACCGTCCTTTGCCATCCATGGAGATCTTGATCTGATGGCTTTTGAGAATAGCTGTAAACAAAAAACTCGTGAATTGACTCCCTTGATCTGTATTGAAGATCTCCGGTACCCCATAGAGATGGATTGCCTCTTCCAAAGCCTCACAACAAAACTCAACGTCCAAGGTATTAGAAAGTCTCCACGATAAGACTTTGCGGCTAAACCAGTCCATAATCACCACCAGATACAGAAATCCTCGTTTGATGGGAATATAAGTTATGTCTGTACACCAAACCTGGTTAGACCTATTGACCTCAAGTCCTTTGAGAAGATAGGGATAAACTTTATGGTCAGGGTGAGGAGCGCTCGTCTTAGGAGATTGATAAATCGCTTCCAATCCCATCAGGCGCATTAACCGTCGAATACGCTTACGTCCAACACAATAACCTGTACGAATTAGATGGCGCACCATTTGACGAGAGCCATAATAAGGCGTCTTCAGAAATTGTTCGTCAATCAGACCCATCAAAGTCAGGTTTAAAGGATTTTCTCCTTTTGGCTCATAATACCAGCTGGAGCGACTGAGGATTAAAAGCTGGCATTGGTGCGAAAGACTTAGGGTCTTGTTGTGAGGATCGATCATTTCTTTCCTCCGAGCAGTCCCAATCGTCTGGAGGCAGTCTCTAAAAAATCTTTCTCCACCGTTAATTGGCCAATTTTGGCATGAAGTTCTTTGATGTCATTTATATGATTGGCTTCCTGAATCGCTTATTTTCCTGAAAAGATTTCACTCATTCGGGCGAGCGCTTCTCTTTTCCAGTGGTGAATTAAGGTTGAATGAACGCCAAACCGAGCCGATAATTCAGCAATTGTGGTGTCCTCTCGGATCGCCGCTAACGCCACTTGTGCTTTAAAGTCGGCACTGTGATTTTTTCGTATTCCACTCATTTTTCTAGTCCTTTTTTATTGAGGACTATAGCTTAACATACTGTCCGATTTCTAGGGTCCACCTCTCTATTCGTTCAACCATTGCTTCTGCCATTAAGTGTTTTGAATACTTGCCAGAATCAGAGGCGTATTTTTCAATCCGGCAATGGGTACTCAATCCTCAAAAGTCTGGCATTTTGTTTTTGAGTTGTTCACCGGAACAGCGCTCAAGCTTAAGACCGCTCTTATCAGGATGGTTGAGGGCAACCAAAGCGGCACTCTCCCGAGGAGAAGGAGCTCAACAGAGGCTCTGGTTATGCAACGACAAAAATTAAGACCGGAGAGCGTCAGAAATTATGACCGGTGATAGAGGTTACTTAGTCGTCATAAAAATTCTCCTTTTAAGTTATTTATTGTGCCGGCAATGGGTGCGCCTGTAACTTTCTGACACAATCTCAATAATCGTGGCATGATGAACCAAACGGTCAATGGCAGCCACGGTCATCGTTGTGTCAGCAAAAATGCTATCCCATTCGCTAAAAGGTTGATTGGCTGTCACAATGAGGCTGCCTGATTCATAGCGATGCGCAATTAACTCAAACAGAACATGGGTTTCCGCTTCATCTTTACGGACGTAGCCAATATCATCCAGAATAAGGACTTGGTAACTGTCCATCTTGGCTAACGTTTGAGGCAAACACAATTGTTGACGTGCGGCTTGAAGTTTCTGGACCAAGGCAGTGGTAGAGGTCAACAAGACACGGATCCCTCTTTCAATCAACCCATAAGCAATAGCTGCTGCTAAATGGGTTTTCCCCACGCCGCTTGGTCCAAAAATCAATAGATTTTCCTTGTTGTTAACCCAGGCCGTATTATCGGCCAGATCTTGGATTTTTGCTTTGTTCAGAGTTGGAGCATGACTAAAATCAAAGGTTGACAAAGCCTTACCGGCAGGGAGTTGGGCCTGCTTTAAGTTTCGCTTGAGCTTTTTTTGCAAACGGGCGTCAATCTCATGCTCGCATAAAATGGCAAGATAGCGGTCAGGAGGCCAATTCTCTTCAAGGGCTTGCCGAGCAAATGGTTCCCATAAATTCCTTATGGTTGCAAGCCGGAGTTCCTTGAGCAGAAGAGGCAGTTTGGCAAAGTCATGCATGAGCTATCTCCCTTCCTAAGGACGATAGAAGCTGATTATAGCAAGCTAAGGCCTGCTGAGGGATAGCCAGATAAGGGATCGGTAAAGGCTTGGTTATCTTTCCATAACGATTTTGCAAGGCGCCTAAATGAGGAACTTGACCCTTTTGGAGAAGGCTTAAAACTTGATGCCCTAAGTCTTCTTCACACTTATAATCGGCCGCCAGTTTAAGAATTCCCACCATAAGCTTACACGCTTGGCGGCTAACACATAAGTGATCAAGCAATTGCCATATTTGGCGATAAACAGGGGACGGTAATACCTCATCTCGCAGCATACTGTACCGAAAGGCTTGGGGCTTGCAGGATAAACTGTTAATCAAATGCCTATAATTGATACAATATTGGCGTTTGCCAGAAATTGTTTGAAGACGGGGCAGCTCAAGGGTGAGCTCACTGCCAAGATAACAGACCAGATGATCGAGATACAGGTGGATACGTAACCGCTGACCAATAAGACGAGACGGCACACTATAAACAACGTTTTTGACAAAGATAGTGCTGGAAGTTGTCACCCGGGCTGTGGTTTCTTCATAATCAATGGTCCGGTAGTGGGGTAATGGCTTGAGTCGTGTTTTTTCTTCATCAATTTGCTTTTGATGGTATCGATTATGGCGATTCACGACAGACTGAAGAAAGGACTGATAGGAGACAATCGACTCAAAGTCACTCGACCCTCTTAAAGTCAATGTTTGAGCAATACGGCGCTTCAAATGGCCATGGGGTCCTTCAATACTACCATTCTCATGGCTTTTTCCTAAATTGTTACGGGTCGGTGTCATCGTGTAATGCTGGCACAATTGCTCATACTTCGTCGTAAAGTTTCGTTGTGTTTGGTCAGATAAATTCTTGTACGCCGCTGATAAGCTATCTGTTCGATGCTCTTGTGGACATCCGCCTAAACGCCAAAGAGCATTTTGCAATCCCTGAGATAAGGCCTGAAAACTTTCACCTCCTTGAACTGCTTGGATAAAAGACCAACCACTGTAAGCTAAGCGGAAATGATAGAGAAGATGCTTAAAAGGCTTGCCTTGAATGGTCACTTGGAAAGTCTTAGGGGTCGTAAAATCCGATAAGCCTTGACGTCCAGGTTGATGGATCTGGCGAAAGATGATTTCTTTATCAGGCCCCTCTAAAGCTCGCCACTGTTGCAGAAGTCTTTGTAAAGTTCTCAAATTCCTTGACGAATAATTGCCGGGATAAAGGTCCTGGAGATGCTCCAATAAAATGATCGCCGATAAAAATGGCGTTTTTTGAATTAATGGCGTAATAATGTCATCCCAAATGTCAGAAAAAATATGAGTCCCAGGTTTCCTCCCTCTTTTGCTTGCTTGAGACGGTAATATTCCTTGTTTTTCTAATCTTCTGCCCGTTCTTTCGCTGAATCCCGCTTTAGCTGCTGAAAGCTTTTGCGTATGTGCTGATTTTCTTGTTTGCATGTATAGCCTATATTGATGGTCGGTTATTGTTTTTCCAGGCATTGGAACCACGCTTTTTAAGGTCCTTTGCCTCCTTTATAAACCGGACTCTATTTCTGACGCTATGCGGCTATATTATCTGACGTTGTATATCTGGTTTTTTATTGACGAATTATCCTCCCTGAACAAGCTTCCTTCCTTACCTAATGCTATGGCCGAAGTCCGTAAATATGGCGGGTGTTTTGTCTTAGGCCTCCAAAGTTTATCTCAATTAGATGAGCTCTATGGTACCCATATGGCTCGTAGTATCTGTGGGCTGATAGGAACAAAGCTTGTTTTTCGCTCGCCTGACGCCTATACGGCTAAATGGCTGTGCGAGTTTTTAGGGGAGCAAGAAATCATTGAGCATTCAGAAAGTATTTCTTTTGGAGCTCATCAAATGAGAGATGGTGTAAGCTTGGTCGAACAGCGAAGAAATAAAACAGTTATTCCATATACAGATATTTTAAACCTCCCCAATCTTCAGGCCTACCTAAAGCTTCCTTGTGACTTGCCTATAACTAAATTGAAGTTTCAATATCAAACTTTTAAGTCGACTAGGTGAGGTTCTAAACTTATGAAAGAACTCAAGCTCCATTATAACCCACATACCACATTGGTTTGGGTAAAATTAAACCGGATTGAGGGACAGGTAGATAAGCCTTTTTGCCTCTAAGCTCTTCCGATATATTTTTTAAAATTTGGTTGGAAGGTCGCCTCTCTAATACGCCTTTTATAATCATTTCAAGGCATAGTTCTTGTGCTTCAGGAGCAGAATATAAATTAAAGGCTTTATTTAATAATATATCTGTATGCTGAAATAATCCTTGCTCAGCTACTTGCTCAATTGAGGGTAGAAAAGGTACTAGGATATCGTTAATAGCATCAGCTGGGCCGTAATTAAAGGACGGCGGAAATTGCTGCGTAAAATTCAAAAGAAGATCCCTTTGCGTTAAGGGAAGGGGTTGTAATGCCTTAACCAAGAGATCCCAATCATCACAATTATGCTCGCCTTTTAGGTCTGCGTAGCAGACACTATCGTATATAGCCTTAACACAATTAAAAAGATGATTTAAGTCTTGTAAATGGTAACGCTTTAAATCTTCCACAAATTCAGAGAGATATGGTTCTATATTTTCAGGGTCTATATTTATACTACGTAAGCTGTCATACACTTTATGATATAAGAAAATAGCATCTTTCCATTGCGTGCAATCTAAGAAATGTTGAGATTTTAAAAAACTTTCAAATATAACTAATTTGCATTTTACACTAAGTTGTTCAGTGAGATAATCTCCATTTTCTATAGAAAATTCAGGCTTATACTCAGTACCATATATATCCTTAGCCAATATCTCTGCATTTTGATAATTAGTAGGGTTTAATAGGGAAGAGAGAGTTCTTATAAGCGAAGATAAAGAATTAAGGTCTGCTGGATTAAATGCATAACCTAGAATGAGGCGAAGATGGATTATAATCTCTGCTTGATGGTCTGCATAAGCAATCTCTCCTAAGGCTCTTTCAGCCTCCTCCTTCTTTCCTTGTAAAGTTACCTCGTTAATAATTCCCTGAAAAAATTCATTATCATCATCATTTAAACTTATAGCTGGATATCGAACGGATTGTACTGAGATGGGTTCCCACATATCTTCCTGTTTTACAAGTTGATATTCGTTGTGAATCCCTAGCTTTTGTAATAATGAATATACGGTCTCTAAAGGATTTGTGCTGAAAGGGGGGGGAGTTGGCAAGGAATGAGACACCTCCCTTGCATCAATACTTAACCTCTCCATTTGTATACCAAGGGGGTCCAATTGATTTAGAGGATTTATGGTATGATGTACTAATCTAAGAGCATTCCCCATAGATTTTATCCCACCATCAGGGATTACCACATAGGCAAGAAGATAAACCGTATTTGGGTAATTTCTTAAAACTGTTCTTATATAATCTGCTGTTTGTTTTTGTAAAGTGGAACCTTGGCGTTCAATATTTCTGAGGCGAGAATTTATAGTTGCATAAATATCTTTATGCATAACCTTTTCAAGGCTTGGGGTGGTATCATAGTACTTAGAATCCGAAATAAAGAGAGCATCTGGCCTGACATAAACTCCATCAAAACCATTGTCGCTTCCGCCACCATATTTAGCATCCTTTTTACAAAAACCAAGCCATTGCATTGTTATGTCAGCAGCTAACTCACCTATACGTCCTTTTTCATTTTTTTCAAAATAGCTTGTTTTATAAAGTTGGAGGTTTGAACTATTTGAAGAATCAGTAAAATAGTAGTTGGCTTGCAAGAATTGATTGCGCGATTTTGTCCTTTCCGCTGATTGATTCAAAAATTTGCTCGTTTCATCTGGGTTGAGAGGGTGAGGAAAAGGATCATCGGAGCGCCATAGATAATATAGTGAAGTAAGAGAGGGCCTTGTTTCGTCTTTTATATTAGAGAGGTCTATATCTATTTTGCTTCTTCTGGGGGCACTTAAGACTTTTCCATTACATCGCACTACCTTAGAAAGACTTGACGTTAATTTATAGGGGCTTAGATCAACGGTAGCTTCTAAAATACTATCTTGATAGGAAAAGTTTATATTAAACCAATTTTCAAACACTAAAGTATTCTCATAAGTGCTATAAGGGTAATCAGATGGAATAGAAAAATAAGTGATACTCCGTTGATATAATTTATTTTCCTCCGTTATAGGATTACCGAGCCCATCTAGAAATTGTTGAGAATTTGTATCAAAAAAAACTATCCGTATATGGCGATTAAGCTGGACGGAGGTAGAGGCGACTGAAGGAATAGGATCGGGATTTTGGCTACCTAGATTAACAGGAAAATCCACAATATCTATATCGGCAATAATGACTGAAAAACAGGGAGAGGCCCACACAATCAGCATGGCGGACAAGTAATACTTAAAATTTCCAAAAAGGCATCTCGACATCTAGTTTACTCCCAGCTTATTTGATTTTATTGTCCTGATTTAAAATTAATAAGCTATTCCGAACGTTTAATATTGCTATAAAATTTCTAGATATCCTATTGAAAATAGCTATTTAATTAGTGTTGTTATTTTTAAAATTATTTAATTTTTTAGGAACATTAAATTCATATTTATTTTAATGTAATGGTATATAGCAATCTTATATATGATGATTGAATTTTACGGTGAAGCGTTAAGATCAGTTTTAAGCTTTAAAAAATCGCAAATGTCTGACACTATTCAAGTTTTTTAAAACACTGAAAAAAAACTTAAACATTAGTTGAGAAAAGTGAAAATTCTATAGTAAATTTTATAAATTAAATCCGTAAAAATATCCTCCATATTCTGTAAAGAGCAGGGGTGGTAAAATCCAGACGAGAAAAGATTATTGTGATAATGTCGTAATAATTCTCTAAAAATTGTGATAGAAAAATTACTAGACCAACATTATCCAGAAGGATTTGGTTATATGACGGTACCGCTTCCTTCTCTTAAAGTCTCTCTCAAAAACCAATATTGTATAGTCTAGTATTTAAGAAATAAGGAAAAGAGCTTCTTGGAAAATTATCCGCAAATACGTAATAACGTATAACCGTTATCACTGTAGATAGGTCTTTAATCAAGAGGAAGATTTTAAAAGTGACTTTTCTTAAGAATGTTTTTCCTAAAAAAGGGAAAATTAGATACTCAACATTAATAATGAATTGCTAAATAACCAGGTATACGTAATTACGTTAAACCGTAATTACGGAAAATATTAACCGAAAATTATTGGAAGAATTACCCCGTATATACGTAAACCCGTATTTACATAATTACGGAAGGTATATTTTAACACTATGACATCTTTAATAAAATATTTGGGAAGCTGAGAATGTAAGCTTAAAACCCACCCCTAGTAAGCAATTTTCAGAAATTCCTTTTCCTTAGCCACTTTAAAAAAACTACGTCTTATACTTGGCGTTACTTTAAGGTATACTTCAAATAGCCAAATAAACACTGAATGGAAATAAAACTATGAAACCCAAACGACCAGCTTGCGGGCTCTGCGGAGAAACAGGCAACTTAACTAAGACGCCCTGTTGTAACGATTGGATATGCGATGATGCCGATAAGTATGTGCTCTTCTCATACAAAACAAGTAGCTGTTACAGAAACCATGACAGGTACACTCTATGCTCATATCATCACAAAGAGGACCACTCAGGAAAATGGCAAGACTGTGCAGAATGCAAAAATGATTTCCAGTTGGAAAATTATGTTGATTTCGCAACCAATGACTTTAACTTTGAGAAGCTAGCTAATCTACCAAAAGTTACTATTAAATGCGTAAACTGTGGTTTTGAGTCTAACAGCATGCAAGATTTTTCATTCCAAACCTCAAACAGTTTCTACTGCAACAAAAAAAAGTGCCAGAAAACAATCATGTCATATTAGCGTACGCTATAACCGTAAATTTTGACACAAATGGGCCCACTACCCCTATCTCTAAAAACGACTAGAGGCTGAGGCAATAAAAAAGCAAGATTTCGCCTGTTTAGAAGTTTGACAATACCCCTACGGGGGATATATATAAATAAAACCAAGAACACTCTCTCTCGGCATAAATTCTGCAGCCTAATAATCAGCAATTAGAAGTTAGGTTTACTGCTAAATTGTCGAATAAAATAAGTGGGGATCGCCTATAAGAAAGAGGAATTTAAAACTCTTGTATTTTAGCGAAAAAATAAAAAAGGAACACTGTAGATGCCTATATTTTTTGTACTCTTATTATTGCTTTATCCTTGTTACGCTATGGAAAAAAAAGGAGCCAGTGAAGAGAGTGGCCCTAAAATTAACAAATCTCGTCATGATTCCTTAACCCCACCAGACTATTATGAGAAAAAATTTCAAGAATATACTGACCGACTTTTTAATGCTGAGAATGAGGAAGAGGCTAATAGGATCCTTTCAAGTATTCCACAAGAATACAGAGAAGAAATCCTTGATCGTCTTCCTCAATCCTATTCCAGTGACTCCAGCTCCTCTACAATCGCTCCGCATGAACTGCCTGAAAATTTAACAAGGGATGGGGCTGAAGAAGAAGGGCTGAGTATATACCAGCAAGCACTAGAATGTGAGCAGAAGGGAGAAATAGAAGAGGCGGATAAATTATACGCGAAATCAGCTAATAAGGGCGTTGTCTTATCAAAAATAAAATTGAAAGAAAACTGGATAGCTCGATTAGAGGAAACTATTAAGGAAAAGAAGGCATTTTTAGAAAAGAAAGAAAGTGAGTTTAATGATGATGAAGGGACAGGGGGGAAACTAAAAGTTTTATCAGCTATGGGGAAAGAATTATTTGATCTCGATCTAGAACTTGCTGAACTTAAACATGACCTTGAGAACTTACAAGACTTAAAAGAAAAGAATATCAAGATTTACTATGATAGCTCATTTGTTGATAGCACTAATTTCATTATTGTGAAGGACGAGGAGATACCTGCCTGCTTACTGATGCCATCTCGCGAGAAAGAACTTGAAGACGAAGAAAAAGCTAAAATTCTCGAGAGAATATTAGAAGAAATAGATTTCAAACTATGCAAATTAGAAGAAACGATCTTAATTTTAAGAGAGAAAGAGAACAATTTAAAAGCAAAGGAAGCTAAAGCTTTTATTCAGGATCTAAGGGAAGCCCCTATCTTTACACGTTATCTGGACATATTAGAGAAAGTAAAAAACAAGATAGAAAGTATATTAAGCTCTAAAATAAATAAAGGAGTTAATAGCCAATCTTATGAAGAATTTGAGAGTTGGTTAATAGAACAAGACCAACAGTTGGTGAGAGCGATCTTAGGTATCATAAAAAAGTATATATCTCGGCAATATATCTTCTCTCCATTAATATTTAACGACATAAGAACAGTGAGAGAATTTCTTTTACCCATATTAAGTTATTACAATCATCCAGCTGAAGGCGATAGCCGGTTTCTTTCAATTTTTTCTAACTATTTTGTAACTGCGCAGGATGAGATTGAAATACCTACCTCTGTAGATCGTTTGAGGGCACAATTAATTCTTTTAAGGGAAGCAGATAGATATCTACAAGCTTTGAGAAATCCACAGAAATATATGAAACTAATAAATCCCTCCCAATATAAAAAGGTTAAAAATAAGTCAAAAAGAAACAAAGAGCTAGAATTTCTCAGATATCGTAGTGCTGACTACTCCTGGGATATGGATTTCGATATAAACATATCAATTTACTTAGCTAACGTTAGAAACAGATCTACAAGATATACTTTATGGTTTTTAAATAGGTCTTACCAATCTTTTAGGGAAGTTTCTTTTAATGATGGAGCTCCGTTAAGCTTATATAATTCAAATAGGAGATTGGCTGGATTAGGAAGCCGTAAGACAACAACATTTGAAGTAAGCCCCTGGGTATCCGGTTTAAATTACCTTTTGAACCTTAAAGAAGGACAGTCTTATGAATATGTTTTCGATGTTGCTACCTTACGTCTTCATATTATGAAAGTGTCAATTGAAGAAAAAAATGCAAAGGAAAATGCTGGCCATTGTTATATTAGAGATCGCGCAAACATTCAGCGGCCATGTGGTGGAAACTTTAAAAAGATAGGAGAAGCTTTATTTAGAAGTGACGAATATAGTGGTCATTATGGTTGGTATTGGACTGATAAGAGGCGGCTTAGGTTTTTAGAAATGATAGCAGCTGTTAGTGAGAAGCATAAATACTTTCAGGTTTTACATGAACCATGGATGAGTGATGAAAAGCGAGCAGAATTTTATGCTAAGTCCCCTGATGTACTCCGCAAGATCCAAAACTTCCATCCCTTTGGAGAAGATGACAAACTACCAAAGAGAGATATGACATTCCAGAATATGTCAAACGAAGATTTGCAAAAATACCAAACCCGTTTTATCTCTCGATATAAGCAAAGGCAGACTGATTTATCCCGGAACTTAATATTAGCTCCAACTTCTACAGCCTCTGCCGATCCTAATAATCAGCAAGAAGAACCAAAGATGCAGATTGGAGAAGGAAGGGTGCTTGAACGCATTCAAAGGCCAGTTTATGCCAGATTAAGAGAAGATTTGCAGGAAATCTTTCTAAGTATAGAGATCCTAAATAGATACTTAAACGGGCAATTTTTTCACATGAAAGATCGAAAGACTCCAGAACAAATGAAAGCATATTTAGAGTGGCTAGTTGCACAGGAGCTTGATAACGAAGCTTATCAGAAAGCCTTAAATGATTTATCTGCTCTTATAGATGAAAGAGAGGAATTATTACTTCTGATGGAAGGCTATTCCAACGAGCAACTTGAACCAAGTGAAGAAACCTTGCCCCCACATTCGATAAAAGGAAAAGAGAAAGACTAAGGTTGTCGAGTACAGGACTAACATTACTGCTAGTCCCGCCTCTAAGAACCGTGCGGGCCACTTTCATGGCACACGGCTCAAGCCCTCATAAGGCTGAATGATTTTCAGCCCGGTCAGCTCAGTGTCGTAACTGAGTTTACGGCGGCGTTGCTTTTCCAATTCTCTCTTTGCAAGGTAATCCTCCCAAAAATAAAAGGAGTTAAAAGTAGAATTGTTTAAAGCTGCTCCCTGCAGCTTTTGTATAGGCGTTATCCCGCCTAAGGCCATTTAGGCCTTTCATTATTATAATGCCATAACCAAGTTGTTGCTTTTTCTTGAACCTGATCAATACTGTCAAATATTTCCTGGTTAAGCCAATCATACCTGACGGTTCTATTAAACCTTTCAATATAAGCATTTTGCTGGGGGTTTCCAGGCTGAATATAGGCCAAAGTTATTCCATGCTTGGATGCCCATTTCTTTAGTTTGTGACTAATGTACTCAGGGCCATTATCACATCTTAATACCTGGGGTTTGCCTCGCCATTCAATGATTTGATCTAACGACCTTATTACCCGTTCACAAGGTAAGGATAAATCAACCTCTATACCTAACCCTTCTCAGTTATAGTCATCAATGACATTAAATAGACGATAACGACGTTGATCGCCAAGCTGATCATGCATGAAATCCATTGACCATACTTCATTAATCACTTTAGGGACTTCAAGTTTCTCGGGGTGATCACGAACCAAGCGTTTCTTAGGCTTGATCCTTAAATTCAGCTCCAGTTCTTTATAAATGCGGTAGACCCGCTTGTGATTCCACTTAAACCCTTTCACATTGCGTAAGTATAAAAAGCACAGACCGAAGCCCCAATTTCGCCATGTGCTCGTTATTTTAACAAGCCACTCAGCAATTAAGGCATTCTCGTCCCTATGCAAGGGCTGATAGCGAAAGCAAGTTTCACTGATCTGGAATATCTGGCAGGCCAGGCGAATACTAATATTATGGTCTGCTATGCTTTGTTTGGCCATCTCACAGCGCTGAGATGGCTTTAAAACTTTTTTCTTAACGCCTCCTGGATGATTTCTGATCTTAATTGGGCTTCAGCATACATCTTTTTTAAGCGTTGATTTTCAACCTCTAATTCTTTCAGTCGGGAAATCATGGAAGTATCCATTCCGCCATATTTTGCTCGCCATTTATAGAACGTTGCTTGGCTCATTCCATGCTCACGACATAAGTTAGGCACAGATATCCCAGCCTCAGCCTGTTTCAAAATTTCCATAATTTGGCTATCACTGTGTCGGCTTTGTTTCATTGTAAAATCTCCTTTTTCTTTGTATGGGATTTTCTACTTTAAAACACTGCTTTTTTTAGGGGGGATTACCTTTCTATCATAGCCGAGAGTCTATGGGCGATTTTGCCGATGCGTGCTATTTCTGTCATAATTTGTTACTACAACATCTCCTCTTCCAAGATTAGAAGAAAAGTATCAGATTGAATTGCAGCTGCTTGAGGACGCTGAACAAAGAGAATGGCAGAAAGAAATAGATAGATATTCAAATGTTGGTAACCGTGTAAAGCAAATTATCCTAGATTTGTGAGGAGAAAATTTTTGTTAAAAAAGAAAATATATTCTCCTTTATGAGATTTAATTTTTATCACTTTATATAAAATATAATTTAATTTTAAGGAAGAAAAAATGAATTATTTATCTTTTATGTTTACTTTTTTGATATTATTACCTTTCTCAGCTTTTACTGCTGCTATGGAAGAGGGTACTTCTGGGTTTGAGGAAGTAACTATTAGAGTGTGGCATTCAGCTTTAAATGCAGGCGAACATTATGGTCATGTATCACTCGCAACCTCTCATTCTTATATCAGTCTGTGGCCATCTAGGGAAAATCGTTTTGATTTAGAAGGTATAGGATGCTTAATAGCAACAGCACAGCGTAACCTAACATACAAAGATGATCAAGAGTCTGAGGGGCGTTCAGAAGATGCAGAGTATAAAATAATAGTAACTAATATTAGCCAACTCGAAGATGAGTGGAACAGGCTAACAAGCCAAACCTTAACATGGTTTGCATTCGGCACTCATTTAACTAGAGAGAGATTAACCCCTTATCTACAAAATAATGAATTTATTAGTCGCATAAGGGATATAAACGAGAATCCAGGATTAGTATTTAATTGCGCTTCTATAGTACACCACCTGCTTAAAAAGGGGGATATAAACCTTGAAGATTATCTGGATATTGGTAGTGTTCACAACCCCATATTTCAAGGCTTAACCCTCACACTTGTTAATCAAGGTAGAGGAGATATAAAAGAGATTGTAGATTTCTTATCTTCCATCATATATCCTGACAAAATCAGTTATATGGCAAGAAAAGCAATGATTATACAAACTTCACAAGAGCTTGAGTGCCATTTAGACCACCCCAGTTTTTATTTAAATACCCAGGATACCATCGATAATACTTATAATTACATTATTACTCATTCACAAGCTCCTACCAAGATTCGTAACCATCTACTCAAACTAAAAAAGCGAAGAGATAGCGAGAGATGTATCTTATCTTAATCCTTAAACAAGTGTAAATTCTTTGTGTAAGTCTCTGTAATTACCCTATACTGTATAGGGTAATTATTTTATAAGGTTTTAAGAAATAGCTATTATTTGCTGAATAACCGCTTGATTTCTTTGTTTATGTTAAAAATTTTAGTACTTGCCAGATTCAAATATGAAGTGCAACAGTTTAGAACCGGCCCATGATAGTATTATAATTCAAAAACATTAAAGAAAAAATTGAGAAATGAGAAGCTTTTGCTTAAGTTTAATAATTAAGCTTGATTACCAATATAACCATTCACGACCGTCTCCTGGTCAAGAATTATAACTTTGTTAGGGCAATACCGGGCGGGCTATCAATATGAATATTAATGCCGTTTTTGGCTAATAAGCTTGCCTTAGAATGTTTATCTGTTTTATTGGATTTGTCTAAGATAACTTGCACATCGACCCCTCTTTTTTTCGCGTCAATTAAGGCAGCCGTTATGTCTTTATCGGTGAACGAATAAGCCTGGAGGTAGATGGATTGTTTAGCAATTTTAAGGGCAATGAGGAGACTTTGTTGGCATAATCGGTTCGGTGTGAAGCAACCCATTAGATCTTGAGGCTTTTCTTGAATAAGGGTGGGCAGTTCAAAATGAGCCGCATAAAAGTAAGGAACATTATAGCCGACTTCAGCAGAAATAAGGACATAAAAGATGACGGACGGCAAAGAGAACCGCTTATTGATCGTTCGATTTCTGCTTTTTTTCTTCTTCACCTAGCATTACCCTTTAATAAAAGGCACCACTACGCCTAAGAAACCACCATAAGCAATGGGGGAACTTACTTGTTTTTTATTATAGGATAAAAATAGTGCTGTGTCCGCTTTGAATAGGCAAATGGATTATCTGAAGATCCAGTTATTTTCATAACTCTATCCTTTACTTTTTACATGAAGAATTAGCTCCTTGATAGGTGTAATATTTATGGGCAGTGTAAGGCTCTTAAGCAAGAGAAACGAGATCGAGCTATGATATAGCTTAACCTTTGGATATTTTGTCCCAATCATAGTTGGGACGAATATCTCTAGCTTTAACTTTCCCTTTGGTAACCTTTTCAATTTTAAGGCAATTTTCTGGTTTTGGAACTGATTTATGGTTTAGCCAACTATGGACCGTCCCAAGAGTAACGTTGAGTGCTTTTGCTAAGGCAGTGGATGTTCCAAAAAGATAAAATGCCTCGACGATCGCTTCGATATTATATTGGGTTTCTTTATTTAAACGGTTTCTCAAAATTCTAATCCTTTTTTCTCAAGGTATAATGAGGACAATAAGCTGAAGAAGCCCTAGCTCTCATTTAGGCAGCAGGACAAGATTTTGGGCAGATCATACAGGCGGTCGGGCAATATTTTAGCTAGGCCAGTTTCATATTTAGACAGCAGTTGCGGGGTCACTTTCATCAATTTAGCTAAATCCCGCTGAGTCAGTTTTAACTCTTCGCGGCGTTTCTTTAATTGCAGGCCCATATGAACCTCTATGGGTACTGTTTTAGATTGAGGCATGTGACGAATTCCTTTTCGCGTTCTTAATACATAAAATTTGATGGAAGAAAATGAATTAGATTTTTATAGAGCGGCTCTCCTTTTCAAAGCTGATGAAAAAGAGATGACATTCTTTTCAGAGAATTCAGTTTCCCTAGGATTGTTTTTCCCATGTGTGTTGAATACATCCACTGCTTGGCGATCAGCATTTTGTAAGTAACGCCTTACTAAGGAATCAGATTTTTGATAACGCCACAATTGATGCTGAAGTTGAATTTTAATGTGCTCTAAAGAATAACAAAATTGATCAGCTTCCGACGGCCAAAGCGACAAGGTTAATATCTGGCATTTTCCCTGCCGCGTCAGACAAGGTTGCACTGAAGAAAATAAGCTTTTTAATAGATCAAAATGAAAGGTTCCTTCATTTGATAAGATAAAACACATCTCGTTTTTATGAAGACTCTGTGCACAAAAGAAGAGAAGCATTAAGCTTTGGATCATCAATTCAATGAGAGCAGCATCATAGAGAGGCTGGCATTGATCCTCTAACCGATCATCTTCTTGCAGGGTGAAATTAGTTACCTGCAAAGCCTCCTCTAAGAAGTGCATTGATACGGTTAAAGAAAAGCCCGTTTGCCTTTGATGCAGCCTTAACGTTGCATCTGATAACCTTCCCTCCCCTTTAATATCATAAGAAAATAACAACTGTTGTTGCTGCCAGGTGGAAACATGCGTTTTTAATTTTTCCAGTAATGCTTTTTTATTAACAAAATTCATAACCAACCCTTTCTAAATATTTATCCATGGGAGACCATTCAAAAGTTGGGGGTCAAGAATTTTTATTAGATTTCCAGGTTTCTATAGATGGTTGAGGGGTGGGTATTCATCGTTTTAGCAATGTTTTTAATAGATTCACCTTCTGAAAGCAGGCGTTTTATCAGATTTTTTTGTTCTTGATTAAGCTTAGATGGACGACCAAACTTAACTCCTCTCTTCTTCGCCAAATGGCGTCCAGTACTTGTGCGCTCTTTAATCAGTTCTCTTTCAAATTCAGCAATACCAGCAAATACTGTCATTACCATACGACCTGCATGAGAGGTTGTATCAGCCCATGGCTCGCACAGTGAACGGAAATGAGCTCCAGCGTTACGGAATTTATCAGCAATTTCAAGTAATTTCCTTGTTGAGCGGGCTAATCGATCTAAGCGCCATACAATAATAGTGTCATCTTCTCGTAACTGCTCAAGCATCTTTTCTAACTCAGGCCTTTTCGTATGAGCTCCTGAAACCTTTTCTTGATAGATTTTTTTACATCCAGCTTCCGTCAAAACTTGAAGTTGAAAAGTTAAATCTTGATCATCAGTAGAAACGCGAGCATATCCAGTTTTCATAAAACCCTCTTAGGAGAAATTTTCTTTGCAAAACATATAGCAAAACATTTTACTTTTGCATATGATTTTTGCAATAAGAAAGGTTCAGTACTTTCCTAACTCCAGATTGTCATTGCAAAAGTCTCAATTTTTGCGAACTTAAGAAGGAGCTCTTATCAATGAACTCACAGTCTCCTATAGAAGTTTATCAATTTAGATTTTTTCTTAAAGGGATCAGTCCTATGATTTGGAGACGAATTCTAGTGAGTAGCAATAGCAGCCTTGCAGACCTTCATTATGCTATCCAAATTACCATGGAATGGAGTGATACACATCTCCATCAATTTAATATTTGGGGAAAACAATATGGTCTTTCTTATGACGGAGGAATCATTTTTCCAGATAATACCAGAAAGGTTTATTTGCAGGATTTCCAATTCCGAATTAATGAGAAATTTAGCTATGAATATAACTTCTTCGATTATTGGGAACATGAAATCCGCCTTGAAAAAAAGGTTTTACTTGATTGCAAAAAAACATATCCACTTTGCATTGATGGTAATTATGCTAGCCCTCCTGAAGACTGCGGCGGCCCTAGGGCTTTCATGGAATTGATAGACTATTATGCTGTTTGGAAAATTGAAGAAAAAATCTTGGAAGCACTAGAAGAGTATGAAGTAGAAAAAGATCATGCTTCTTTTAAAGAAACCTTGAAAAACCTTCAATACTGGGCAAGCCGCCATAAATTTGACCGCAAAAAAATTAATCGGCAACTACAGCGTTATTTCAACAACCCAAGCAATAATCAATTAACACTGGAGGAGATCCAAGATGAAGATTAGAATCCAATTTATCATTGATAGTGAAGATCGAAGCTCAACTGAAGATATAGCCTGCCTTGAAAGAGAAGAATTAACAGCTGAAACTTTAGGATTAACTCTACAAGAGACCAAGGCAATTACCTCTGAAATTCAAAAAAAGATGATAGACCATCAAATAACAGATTTTGTCTCTCATAACCGTTTTTGCTCATGTTGTGGCACAATACTCTCTATTAAGGGGTACCATCCTTTAGTTTATAGAACTCTTTTTGGTAAGATTTGCCTTAAAAGCCCAAGGCTATTTACCTGTAAATGCCAATCTCAGGGGCCGTCTAGTTTTAGTCCTTTAGCTCATATTCTAACAGAACGTCTTTCTCCTGAACTGAGTTATTTAGAAACGAAATGGGCATCACTGATGTCATACGGGATGACAGTCAAACTTTTAGAAGAAGTGCTACCTTTAGAAACATATTCTTCTTCTGTCTTTTATAACCTCCAAAAAATATCGACTCGCCTAGAGGAAGAATTACAAGAAGAAAAACCTATGTTCATTGAAGGCTGCCAGCGAGAATGGAATCAATTATCAAGGCCTGATACACCAATCACTGTTAGTTTGGACGGGGGATATGTTCATGCTAGAGAAGGAAAGAACTGCAAGGCAGGATGGTTCGAAGTCATTGTTGGTAAAAGCATGCAAGAAGGTCATGAGTCCAAAAGATTTGGTTATGTCACAAATTATGAAACAAAACCAAAACGCAAACTTTATGAAATGCTGCAAAATCAAGGTCTACAAATGAACCAAGATATTACATTTATAACAGATGGAGGAGACACAGTTCGTGATCTTCCCCTTTACTTAAGCCCCCGTTCCGAGCATGTTTTAGATTGGTTCCATGTAACTATGCGAATAACCGTTCTAAAACAAATGGCAAAAGGCGTAATGGGGAAAGGATATTCAGATTTCGAGAACAATTTAGACAGAGCAAAATGGTTTCTTTGGCATGGGAACACTTTTCAAGCCTTAGATATTCTAGAATCCTTAAGTTTTGATCTAGATGCTTTTTCTGAAGATAAAGAGCATAAAAAACATAAGCTTTGCCGAGTTGTTAGTGAATTTTACGAATATATTAATTTGAATAGTTCTTTCATTCCAAACTATAGCGAACGCTACCATCATGGAGAAGCAGTCTCATCAGCTCTAGCGGAATCAACCGTTAATGAGATTATTAGTAGAAGAATGACTAAAAAGCAGCAAATGAGGTGGACACAAAAAGGGGCTCATTTGCTCCTCCAAGTTCGAACCAAGACTCTTAATAATGAGATTAGGCATTCTTTCAGACGCTGGTACCCAAAAATGGATAAGAACTGTGATTGTTCACTACCCTTGGCGGCTTGACGCCGGATAAGCAGGGCCCATTGCTGAGCCCA
Organism: Candidatus Paracaedibacter acanthamoebae; assembly: GCF_000742835.1. GTDB lineage: Bacteria > Pseudomonadota > Alphaproteobacteria > Paracaedibacterales > Paracaedibacteraceae > Paracaedibacter > Paracaedibacter acanthamoebae. Next base: position 1,581,232 of record NZ_CP008941.1, read on the forward strand.
ACTCTCCTAAGAACCCCGCATGGGCATTTCTGTCCACGAGGCTCAAGCCTTTATAAAGCCATTCCTTGATGACCCAGCTTTTCTGTCCTGTATCTTTAACAAGTTTTCCCATAATAAACTCCATTTTGTGCGTTTAGGTTGATTACCCTTACGCTTTACTAATCGATTACCAAGATATTCTTGGTAAATCGGATCATAGGGAGTTGCTTCAGCTCTTATTTTGATATGTCGCTGTATAGGAATCTTGCTCGCTTCCAACAACCTTAGATAAGTTTGATTTCCATTCTTACCTTTAGTTTTAACGGAAAACACCCAGTTTCTCTGTTGGTATCGGAGAAAATACTTATCTCTGATCCATCTTCTACCCTTATTCGGATGTCGTCTTTTGGACCATCTCCATAGAGCGAAGAAGATATGAGCGTCTACATAGTTGAAGGTTTGCTTTGAACAAACATGGCGGTAGTAATTTCCCCAACCTCTAATCTTTCGATTCAAGCGTTGAATAATCTCTTCCGTTTTAGCTGTTGCGCGGCTTTTTGTGATCTCTCGGATTTCAGTAAGGAATCGTTTAACGTTGCTTTTAGCCGGTTTAATGATACACTTACCTTTATATTTACGGATATTCATTCCTAGAAAATCAAATCCTTCATTGATATGGACGATCCTCGTCTTCTCTTCAGACAGATATAAACCTCTTTCCTGTAAGAAGGCTTCCACAGCTGGTTTAACCTTTGTTTCTAGCACTTCTCGTGTTGCACCCGTAATGATAAAGTCATCACAGTAGATACAGACGTTGACTTTATCTTGTCTCCTAGAGACGGCCTTAACAGCTGATTCTAGGCCACTTAGCGCAACGACTAAAAGTGCTGGCGAGATTATCCCGCCCTGAGGTGTACCATTTTCTGTAGGATAAAATCGTCCTTTTTCTATGTAACCGGCAGCGAGCCACTTCTTCAGCATCCCCTTATCCATAGGCACATTATCCTGTAACCATGGTCCTGAAATACTATCGAAGCAACTTTTTATATCCCCCTCCAAGATATATTCCGCGGCATCCTTTCGAGCCAGTGCGTCAAAACACCGGGCGATCGCATCTGCAGTTGATCGTAGAGGTCTGAAACCGTAAGCATTCTTGTCTGCTACCATTTCTGCAATTGGTTCAAGCGAAAGCAGGTGAAGCGCCTGCTGGGCTCGGCACCCCATTGTTGGAATTGATAACGGACGAAGTTTGCTATTTTGTTTCTTAGGAATATAGATACGCCTTAACGGTTGAGTTTTATACCCTCTACGCTTGAGCGACCTTGCTGCTTGTATCTTTTGTCTGGATGTTTTCCAGACAACCCCATCGATACCTGGCGTTTTTGCTCCTTGATTTTGGACAATTCGTTTTACAGCTAATAACTTAGCGTAATACGAATGGGTCAGAAGTCGTTGCAAAGAGTGTACTTTGCCTTTCTTTCCTTCCCGATAAGCTTTCGCGATACGCATTTGCAGCCGATATACATGGGCGATAACTGGTTGCCAATCAATGCTATCCCAGTCTTTACCATATGCTGAAGATGCACCAGCTTTTGGAGTTTCCATTGCCGTCATTTGCTTTTCTTCCTTCTATCGGTTCTCCAAATTCTCTCGCGATTAAAGACCAATGAGACGTCTGCTCACTTTCGTGCTTGGTAACGTTTAAACCAATATCTACGCCATTACAGCGTAGCCTTCGCTTTTTCTCATCTCCTGTTCTCGCATAACTATCGGCTCGTCTCACGACTCGCTTTCCCAAGATTTTCCTGGGAACTATACGAGGTTGCCACGTTCCTTTGTCAAAAGCATACTGGGTTAGGTGCTCACTGTAGACCGAGAGATGTATTAACCACGAATGGAGATTAGGGGAGCTCTCATTCTTATCTCTTTCCCTATTTTAGGTCAGGTGTATCAGCCGTTGCACCTGTTCTCAAATTACGATCCTTACGTGAGTTCACATTACCTTCACCATACCAGTTACCTAGCACTATCCCAAGTTCGGCTCTCAGGAGGATATTTCTCTCACGATTCCTATCCTGCATTGTTATGCTTCGCTACATTGTCAGGACAGCTCTTTATTCATGTCCTTAGGTTCACCTGGTGGTACAGGTGGTCCTCTCCTTTATTCAAGGGAGGACAGCTCTCAACAAAGACCTCGTGTCGCAGCCCCAACTTTTGAATGGTCTCCCAATCAGCAATAGAAAAAGCTACCATTGCTGAAGCTCTTTATAAAAATGGGAGTATCCCGGTAAAAAAAATTGCAAAACAATTAGATATTTCTAAAACCACCTTATATTTATACTTAAGGCTTCGTAATGTTCGTATTGGTGAAAAAATATCAGAAGTTTTAGCTGGTTAAATCAGAACGAACACTTTTGGGGGTTCTTCCACAGAACCCGTAATCAAGCTTTATTATTAAGAAGACCGGCGCGAGGCCTTATTCATCATTCAGACTTAGGTAGTCAGTATACCAGCCATGAGTTGTATAAAATGGCGCAATATTATGGAATTAAACTAAGCCATGGTAAAACAGGTTGCGCTTATGATAATGCGGCCATGGAAACATTCTTTCATACGCTCAAAACAGAACTAATCCATTTCAAAAAGTATAAAACATTACAGGAGGCAGAAGGTGACATCTTTAGCTATATTTTTACATTCTATAACCCTAAAAGGAGACATTCGACATTGAACTATCAAACTCCCAACCAATGGGAAAATAATTATTACCAAAAGGAAGCCATCTCAGTTCACTGTGTCTAAAAAATTGTAGCAAGATCAATTTTCTTCTGCGTGCCAGGAGAGATGCTATAGCGGCAAGGGCCTTTTTTAGAAAGGCTTTTAGAGAAAATGGAAGGCCGGATAAAGTGGCAATAGATAAAAGTGGCAGCAATAAGTCAGCACTTGATTCTTTTAACAGCCATGCTCCAAGAGAAGAGCAGATTAAAATAAGGCAAAGCAAATATCTCAATAATATTGTTGAGCAAGATCACCGGTTTATCAAGAAGAGAACCAGGCCAACACTGGGATTTAAGAACTTTTATTCTGCTAAAGCAACCATTACAGGAATTGAAGTTGTCCGCATGATTCAAAAAGGACAAGTTACCGGTCAACATGTTTGCCAATCTTCCTTCAATAACTTTGCCGCTTTAATGGCTTGGTGTGTCCAAAATCAGGGCAACGCAATCAAAAATATAACCTCTCCTCACAGATGCGACAGAGCCTATTTTTCTACCCCCAGCTTTTTTCTGCTCTCTCATGGCTTTTAAGCTGATTGAAGCTGCACAAAAGAGATGGATCCGTCTCTATGGATCCCATCATATGGCAGAGATTATTATTTAAAAATGGCATTGCCGAGCAAGATAAAAAAAATACAAACAAAACCGTTAAGTGAATCCCAAGTATGCGCCGCCTAATTAACTGATATACACAACATTTGACAATAGCTCTATAAAAACTTCTTTAAACATATCCCTATTAAAACACATCAGCAAAAAACTACAATACTAACAAACCTTCCGAACAAAGCCTCATAAAACTAGCTTTTCGTACACACCCAGATGCGACAGAAGCTAAACTTTTTTACATTGACATTTTTTGTAAACAAAATAATAAATAAATATTATTCCACATAATTTATGGGTTTTAAGATGTCGTTAAGCAAGGTTAGCATCTACTCACTCTTGTTCGCTGCTATAGCCGGCAGTTCTTTTGCATCTGATACGCTGGAATTGTTTGATTTGCCCGAGGAGATGCATGCTGGCATTCTTAGCTTTTGTGACTATAAAGATGTTACAGCTTTCGGAAGCACGTGCTCACAGGCAAGAGAGCAATCTATGGACTGCATATACCATCGTTTAATGCATAGTAATCAGAACCCGCAAGATTTAAGTTCTCTCATCTCTATACTGAACGGCAATATCGAAATCTTGGAAAGCCCTTCTTTTAAAGATAAGATCCCTCTCTTGGTTGATAATAATTCGGCAATTAAGCAAATCCTAACCCACATAGCTCGGAAGAATAATTTAACATCAAATTCGCTTACGCGCGCTCTGCAGGATGATGATGATTGCTACAAAACCATTTACGAAGCTCTATTTAATGCAGACCTATCGGCAGAAGAAAATGAACTGCAATTGCGTAATAAATCTATCCTTCAACACCTAACCTCTCACTTTACGGTCTTTCATCGAAAAGCTCTCTCTTTAAAGGAAAAAGAAGGCCACATTATCCAAGAACTTCATAACCTTAAAGCTTCAAGAGGTTATCTTTCAATTCAAGAGGCTTTAAATCATATTGATACGCTCATAGATAATACCTTCATTACCATAACCGACTCAGAACTGTTCGATTCGAACAGTAAAACGGAACTCCTAAAGCTCCTTCATAGAAAAAATAACTTAAACCTTTTACTCGATGTTGGAAAACACTTCGTTGATCATGAGGGTACCCTTAATATAACAATAACAAATTTACCTGAGACCATAACTCGACTTACTCTTACCAATGCTACTCAAAATGCCCGACGGATTGGGGATTCCTTCCTCTGTGGTGCAAGAAAATTGACGCAGTTTAATACTGCAGGCTTAATCAACGTTACCTATACCGGGCGTAACTTCCTCTGTAATGCAGGAAGCCTGACGCAGTTTGATACTGCAGGCTTAAGCAACGTTACCTCTATTGGGGATGGCTTCCTCTGTAATGCAGGAAGCCTGACGCAGTTTGATACTGCAGGCTTAAGCAACCTTACCTATACCGGGCATAACTTCCTCAAGGGTGCAAGAAGCCTGACGCAGTTTGACACTGCAGGCTTAAGCAACCTTACCTCTATTGGACATAACTTCCTCTGTGATGCAAGAAGCCTGACGCAGTTTGATACTGCAGGCTTAGGCAACGTTACCTCTATCGGATATAACTTCCTCCATGGTGCAGAAAGCCTGACGCAGTTTGACACTGCAGGCTTAGGCAACGTTACCTCTATTGGGAAGTACTTCTTCTATGGTGCAACAAAATTGACGCAGTTTGATACTGCAGGCTTAGGCAACCTTACCTCTATTGGACATAACTTCTTCTATGGTGCAACAAAATTGACGCAGTTTGATACTGCAGGCTTAGGCAACGTTACCTCTATTGGGGATTACTTCCTCTGTAATGCAGGAAGCCTGACACAGTTTAACACTGCAGGCTTAGGCAACGTTATCTCTATCGGGCGTGACTTCCTCCATGGTACATTGATTAAGAATTGTGATACTGTAAGGCGGGAGATCCTAGAAAGAAACCTAACAAGGAATCAGACGGCACTGTCAAATTAAGGCGTTGTCACATTAACTAACAAGGCGGAAAGTTTTTCAAGAAGCGCGCTACTTTTAGATACAGGTGTGTTGTGTTTGTGTACTTTGAAGCTAAAGATTGAATGCTTGTTGTTTATATTCTCTCTTAGATTTAGCAGTTAACTTATGAGCTATTCTTCCAAAGCGGGTCCTAAGGGTTAAAGATAAAGAGAGAAAATTTTGGCAATTAATGGCGCTTCTAAATCGTCGCTTAACCCGTTCTTGTTTTCGTACATGTTGGTGTATCAATGGTAATTGAAATTTCCCCACCCAAATTGGGGTGTGACAATCATTGGAATGAAAAGTTACTCTAAGCATTATCACTAAACCAGTTCTTGTTTTCCAGCCACCATAAATTAGATAAAATTAGTCATGACAATCCAAGTAATTTCTTCCCATCCTCCCGTAATTCTCCTGTTGGCGACACATGCCTATACAAGGTTTGCTTAGTGATACCCAGCTCATCACATAAGGGCCTACTGTGTACAAAGCGGCAGTTTTATGACAAGTTTGTTCCTATTTCATTATTGTAGTTGTCATTGTTATCCATTTTGATTATGGTTTGACTGATTAAATAACGTTAGCCTCCACTTTAAGAGATAAAAAGTTTCGCCTCTGCTCATTGGCCCAGTGTTATGGAACGTACGATGGAGACCATCCCAAAGTTGGGGGTCATGCCGCTAAAGGTTGAGGAATATTATGGGCATCATCCATTTTTGGGTACCATTGTTTAAAGGATTTTATTAAGTCACCATTTAGGGTCTTCGAACGGACTTGAAGCAGTAGATGAGCCACTTTCTGTGTCCATCTCATTTGTTGGCTTTTAGCCATCCTCTTGCTAATCAGCTCATTGACTGCTGATTCAGCGCAAGCTGATGAGACTGATTCGCCGTGGCGATAAAGTTCTCCATAATTGAGAATGAATTGACTATTTGATTGAATATATTGATAAAATTCACTGACTACCCGCCAAAGCTTAAATTTTTTATGTGCTTTATTTTTGGAATATAAGGCTAAATCCATTATTAAAGATTCTAAAACATCCAAGGACTGATAAACATTCCCATGCCAAAGAAACCACTTTGTCCTTAATAGCTGTTTTTCAAAGTTCGCATAGTCTTTGCCCATAGCTCCCTTTGAAATTTGTTTTATAACAGTCATCCGCATGGTCACATGAAACCAATCTAAAATATGCTCTGATCGAGGACTTAGATAAAGAGGTAGATCTCGCACTGTATCGCCACCATCAGTTAGGAAATTAATATCTTGATTCAATTGTAATCCTTGTTTTTCAAGCATTTCATACAACCGACGTTTTGGCTTTTGATCATAATTAACAACATAACCAAACCTTCTTGGTTGATGACCTTCTTGCAAGCTTTTACCAACAATAACCTCAAACCACCCAGCTTTACGGTTATTTCCTTTCCTTGCATGTACGTACCCTCCATCAAGGCTAACGGTAATAGGGGTATCTGGCCGGGGCAGTTGATTCCAATCCCGCTGGCATCCCTCAATGAACATAGCTTTCTCTTCGCCTAATTCTTGTTCTAAGCGGTTGGCTACTTTGGAGGTAATGCGGTATACCGAAGAAGGATAAATTTCCACAGGGAATACCTCTTTTAGAAGCTTAGCAGCCAATCCATACGACATCAATGACGCCCATTTTGACTCCAAATAACTTAGTTCAGGTGAAACGTGTTCTGTTAAGAGCTGAACCAAAGGGCTAAAGGTTGAGGATTGCTGAGATTGGCATCGGCAAGAAAAAAGCCTCGGGCTTCTTAGACAAATCTTACCAAAAAGAGTTCTATAAATTAAAGGGTGGTACCCTTTGATGGAACGAGGCTTACTACAGCATGGGCAATGCCGGTGATGAGCAACAAAGTCTGTTATTTGATGAGTTATCCTAATTTCTTGAACTTTTGAATTAATATTCTTGGCTTCTTTTAAGGTTAGTCCTAGAGTTTCAGATGATAGTTCATCCCTTTCAAGGTAAATGACGTCTTCAGTAATGTATTCATTGTTGTTATCAATAATGAGTTGTAGTTTAATCTTCATCTTGAATCTCCTCTATGGATAGTTGATTCTGGTTATTAAAGTACCGTTGAAGCTGGTGATTAACTTTGCGGCGGTCAAACTGATGGTAGGTTAGCCAATACCTTAACTCTTCTAGTGTTTTTCGAAATTCAACGAGGTCTTTGTCAGCTTTATAGCGCTCGAACGCCTCTAGAATTTTTTCTTCAATCCTCCAAACAGAATAATAGTCTTTCAATTTCATAAAAGACCACGGGCCACCGCAGTCTTCTGGAGGAGCAGCATAGTAACAGGGGTAGATCTTTTTGTTGGAGGCTGGCACCTTCTTTTCTAGGCGAATCTCATGTTCCCAATGATCAAAAGAATTATATTCATAAACAAACTTCTCATTAATGCGAAATGAAAAGTCTTTTAAAAAGATATTAAGAGGATCATCTTGAAAACTTATCCCTCCCTCATAAGAAATCCCATACTCCTTGCCCCAAATATCAAACCGATGTAAATAGCTATTCTTCCAGCCCATAGCTATTTGAATGATTGCATGGAGATCAGCAATACTGGTGCAGTCTAAGACAAGAAGCCGCCGCCAAATCATTGGGTTAATTTCTTTAAGTTAAAGACGTAGCTGGTAAACTGCAGTAGGAGACTGTGGGATCATTGTTAAGAGCTCCTCTTTCGCTCTTGCAAAAATTACAACTTTTGCAATAACCGCCAGTAACTAGGAAAGTATTGAACCTTTCTTATTGCAAAAATCATATGCAAAAGTAAATTATTTTGCTACTACATGTTTTGCAAAGAAAATTTCTCGGAATCAAGCTTTATGAAAATTGGATATGCTCGGGTTTCTACTGACGATCAAGATTTAACTTTTCAACTTCAAGTTTTGAAGGAAGCTGGATGTAAAAGAATCTACCAGGAAAAAATTTCAGGGGCCCATAAGAAAAGGCCTGAACTAGAAAAGATGCTCGAGCACTTACGAGAAGATGACACGATCATTGTATGGCGCTTGGATCGATTAGCCTTGCAAGAGCTCACCAAATGTTCCAAAGGATTTACCACTTCCAATGCAAGGACTGTTATCAGCTAATGCTTGTAAAGATTCACTAATCATTATCTCTTAAAGGTTCTCTAATTCATTATTACTGGTTATCTAGAAGGCTTAATTGCTTAAGAGCAATCTGTACCCATTCATAGTATGATCGATATAACTTCTTTAATTCCTCGCAATCCTCAGAATTTTGAATTATTGTTAAAAGTAAGTTTATATTTTGAGTGTTTGTATATCTTTGTTGATATCCTTCTTCACCAAGTTGTATTTTGATTTTTTCTTTTTGCAGGGGTGCAAATTCTATTTTTTGCATAAAATAGTCTTGCGGATCACAAAGCATAAATACAATTGCACTGGCATATGGACATAAAGGGTGGTAATTTCCTTTTCCATCTTGTGCGTTTATTAAGTAGGAGAGAGACTCTAAAAAAGTTTTACTTGCCTTGGCATTACCCTTAAGAGCAGATAGATATTTTAAAAATATATTGTGAAGCATCATCCCCTCCTGCTTCATAACAGGATTAAAAGGAAAAAACTGTATGTATTTGCATAAGTTTTCAAATAAAGGCATATCAATATCATCTTTATCAGAAGAAAATTGTGAAAAAATAGTGGAGCTTATAGTAGTTAGTATATTGTTTACTGTTAGTTGCTTTTTTTCAATAGAGCGGATGTCTCTTACATTTGTGACCTTTTCCTCTCCCTCTTTTCTTATCACAACGGCAATTTTTTGATTTTTTTCGTCATAGCCAGAAAGATAAACCACATTGGGTTTTACTTGTATATTGTGTATCTTTTTAATCTTAGTGGTTGCAAGTTGAGTAATATTTTCCCCTCTCATAGCAAAAACGCTATCCTCCCTTTCGGAATTTTTTCCATGGAGGTAGAGACTACCGTTAGACCCTGCTTGCATGCTCCCTATCCTTATTAATCCATAAGCGTTTGGCTGAGAAACATAATCCCCCTTAATAGTAACTATACTATCTGTACCAAGTTTATTTTCTCCCCGAAGATAAATAGTATCGCCAGAGCTACCTTGTATGTCCCATATGTGCCTTAATCCATAAGTGGTCGGTGGTGAGGCGACCCCCTCTTTTACCAGGATAATATTACCTTTCCGACGATGATCCTTTCCTAGTAAATAACAAGACTTATCGTCTATCACATGGATGTGTTGCACCTCTCTTAGATCATAGGGTATATGGTGCATAACTTTTCCCTGCTTCACTAATAGGAGTATATTTTTTTCTTGTTGATTTACTCCGAGAAGATAAAGAATGCTATCAGGGCCAATTTTCATGTTAAAAATGTTTGATAATCCATAAGTGGAGGGCATGGAAATATCGCCCGCTTTTATAGTAATAATGCATCTTTGTTCTTCTGAATTCTTCCCTAATAGGTAAAGAATACCGTCTACCGCCGCCTGCATGTTAATTATACTTGTGAGTTCACAGGATAAAAGCTGGAGAGGCGAGCTATCTTTTACAATACCAATGCTATCCTTTCTCTGTTGATCCTTTCCTAAGAGATAAAGTGCACCGTCAGCACCAGTCTGGATGCTAAATATGTTTGTGAACTCATAAGATGAAATTGAGAAAAAAGCCCCATTTTTTACAGCACCAATGCTATCCTTTCTCTGTTGATCCTTTCCTAATAAATAAATACTTCCATCAGGACTCAATTGGATATCGGCAATTGAATTTAAAGGAAGAGGAATTGATATACGTATGTTACCATCTCGATAAATGTCTAATATGTTTTCTCCTTCCTTCTCATATAATATACCAATCTCATCATGGAAAGAGGGAAGCAACATCTCCAGCCATGTTTTATAATTGTGATCACCTCCTCCTTGTAGAGGTTTCGTATGAGGATAGTCCATAGCTGAAACCACACAGGAAATGGTTAAAAAATAAAGATTTATAAAGATAGGAGAAAGAAGTTTCATAAAGGTGATACTCTGATAAGTGTAGGAGTGTTAGTTTATGGTTGTCATTTTAGCTTTCTTTATAAATATGGAGGTAGATTTTATTCAACATTAAGAAAAAATCAATATTCACTTTGTTTCTATTTCTTCATAAATGCTTTGGTATCCTACTAAAGGGCCTCAACTTGGCGTTGTTGCATAAATGTAGAGTAAGGATAGAGCACCCCCCTTTCCCCCAAAACTGTTACATTTTAGCAGATTTGGGCATACCAAGTTTGGTAAAAGTATTCAGGATGAAGCATCCAAGGTGCAATTCAGCATCTTGGTTATTCCATAATCTTGCATTAAATTTACGGCCGATAATTTCTTTATAGCGATACATCGTATTTTCTACTTTAGCTCTTCGTCCGTATTTGTTTTTAGATTGCCAGGCGTATTTTCCTTTTTTATCAATGTAGTTAACCGTTTCTTGCCGCGGTGAGATTGCCTCATCAGCAGTTGATGGGGACCCACGAGCTGGAGGAATAATAGGCTTAATATTGGCTGATTCCAGCTGATCATAAGTCTCTTGACCATCATAACCTGAGTCAGCAATTAATTCGGTTACTTTTGTCGGATCAGCTTGTCGCAAATGATCTTGTAAGCAAGATCTATCATCTGCTAGATGATCGGTCATCATTCGGGAAACAATCAACCCCTCTTCATTAATACCAATGTGAAGCTTGCGCCAGAGTTTACGTTTATAGTGTTTCCCATGCTTAGACTCTAGCCATTCACTCTCTCCATAAACTTTGATGCCCGTGCTATCAATAACAAGATGACCTGGCTCATTCATTTTGTCTAATTGGCAAGTAAGAAGAGCAACGGTTCCGCGGCGAGATAACCTCGTATCACCAGGAACATCCAGATTAAGGCCCATCAATGCAAATAACGAGGCAACGAAGCCTTGAATTTGCCTTAGCTTTTGCTTAAGCATGGTTCTGAGAGCTAACATGATCGTAATAGCATAATCAGAATAATAATAGGGCCTGCCTTTTTGGGAAGAAGAGCTTTTACGAGCATACCATTTATTGCCAATATCTTGACAAATCCATAAAGTCAAAGAACCTCTGTTTTTTAAAGCTTGATTATAGTCAGACCAATTTTTAACGCGATAGTCAGCTTTTCGTTGGCCGGGACAACCATGTTTGCGAAGACGTTCTTTATAGGGCATTAGCTATCCTTTCTTCTAGAATATAAGATAACTAATTTTTCCTTTTCCCACTTCTTTTTTCGGTACCGTCAAGTTGTTGAGAAGGAGATGTAGTTAACGTAAGATTCTTGCAAGAATAAGAGAAAGACGTTGATTATGCGAGATCATTATAAAGGATATCGTCTTCCCAAAAGTGTTATTGGCTTTGCTGTTCGCTACTATTACCGTTCTAAGATCAGCTTAAGAGATTTAAGCGAAATGCTTCAGGATAGAGGTCTCTCTGTCACTTACGAAACGATTCGAAATTGGTGCCAAACCTGGGGTCCTGTTTATGCCAGAGATATCCGTCAGAAAAGAGGATCAGCTTTTAAAGACAAGTGGCATATTGATGAAGTGAGAGTGAAGATTAAAGGTGAAGCCTTTTGGCTTTGGCGTCTTGTCGATAGTACGGGAGAAGAAATAGAAATTCTTTTACAAAGAAGACGCAATGCCAAATCAGCGATCAGGTTTTTGAAGAAAGCCTTAAAAAGAATAGGACAGCCTCCGAGAGTTATGGTCACAGATAAACTGAAGAGTTACAATAAGGCGCATCGTGTTCTGTTGAGAACGTCAGAACATCGTTCCCATAAGCGGTCAAATAATAGAGCAGAGAATTCTCATCAACCTACACGAGAAAAGGAAAGGCAAATGCGCGGATTCAAGACTCCTGGATATGCCCAGAGATTTCTTTCATCCATGGGGGCATTCTTAAATTTATTGAAGGTCAAACGATATTCTGTTTCAGCCAAAGAGTATAGACAGAAACTAAAAGAGTCTCTGTCTATCTTTCATGAGATAGTCGTTTCACACCCTCAGTCTATCTAAAACGGAAGATTTTGACCCAGTTTATTGACATGATCAATAACTTGACGGCGCCACCCAAGCCTCTACATTTATTTTACTGACATATTAGATAAACTTCCTGATTCATAACGTCTTAATCCCTTATAAAAAATAAATGATGAGACTGCTAACAGCAAGCTTGTTCCACACACAACCACTAGAAGGCTTGTCATTGATCTTGTAAGAAAGTAGTCTATAGGGTAATATGAGATTAAACCAACTGGGAGAAGAGATAAAATTAAAAGTTTCAAAAATCCTTTATAAATGCAATTTGGGTTTGTAGATAAAACAACAGTTATATTGAATAGATCTTGAACAAGCCTGTTTAAATTCTTGAACCAGAAGGACAAGCTTCCATATAAGATGCTGATTGAACAATATACAGCGATAGAACAAATCACGAATAAAAAAATAAGCAGCCAATCCGTAAATGCAGTAAACCCTGATAAAACAATTAGAAATATCCCTGCAATGACACTTCCTATTCCAGCATGATCTGTTTTGGAAGAGCCCACAGAAAAGATAATTGGACGCGGAGTAACGAGTAAAATATCCAATTCGCATCTTTCAATAAGATTGGGTATATTCTTGAAGCCATTAAAACACATCTCGATAAGTCCAATCGAAACATTCACAAGACCGTACATAAATGTGACGTGGTATATAGTCCAGCCGTTGACAACTTTGAATTTTTCAAAATAGACAAACCAACTTACCAGAAAAATTAATTTGCTTAGTGTCATAAAAATTAATCTGAGAATAAACGCTCCTCGATGGGCTATACTGGCCTTGAGATTTATTGAGAAGAAATTCACTAGTAGAAGAAGCTCTCTTTTAATCGACATAACCTATCCTCCGTAAATTTCTATACGTTTTATAAATTTTTTAAAAATTATCGTTAAGATGGGATAAAAACACCCAATCCATATTAGTAAACCAATAAAACTCGTAAAACAATCGCTCCAATTCTGAGTATAAATTATTTTTGAGCGATCGTAAATCATCCAAGGAAATGGCGTTAAATAAGCAACACTTTTAAGCCAAATTGGATAAATATTTAGAGGCAACAATAATCCCCCTAATATATACATCAACATTCTATAAAACATAAAAAAACTTGCAACGTCTCCAACCCAAAAAGCGCATAAGCCTATAATGGTTTGAATTATTAAACTTAGGGCCCCTGACATTATGGCAAGAAAAAATAATACAAAAATAAACCCAGTTAACTGACTAGTTGATTGAGATATAAAGCCGGTTATTATGGTCCCAAAAACAGCAAAAACAAATAGATTGAAAAGGTAAGTACCTAGCCCTTCCCATAATATCATATGTATGTAGGAAATAGGTCTTAACAGATGATACGTTATATCACCACTTTTAACATCATGTTGGATACGGCTATAAATATAAGGTTCTGATAATACCCCCCACTCAGTAATTGCTATATACCAAATCATATCAGAGACATTGACCTTTAGAATTGAACTTTTAATTTCCCCGGTAGACTGCCATAGTTGAGAGAAAATATAGATTGCAAGAGTGTAAAAAAATAATCTTCCAAGAATTTGAAACTTGTAAGCTAGAAAGATTTTTCCTGAAATTGTCATGCATGAGGTGTATTTAGAAAGCATGGCGAGAATCTTGTCTATTAAAAATATTTTGTATTATTTCTTCTAAGGGGGGATCTACGATGGAAATATCGGAAACACTATATCTAGAAAGTAAAATCCCAATAACTTTCTGAGTCGATATGGTTTGATTGTCCACTTCAAGGGTCACTGTTGTAGACAAGGTGTCTACAATTTTAACACCTGTTATCTCTAAGGTTTTTATCTCATCTTGAGTCTTCAAAATGATTCTTTTTACTTTTATATAATGCTCTTTTATTGAATCAAGAGATTGATCAATTATTTTTTTCCCTTCATTTAAAATGATTACTTTATTACATACTTGCTCGATATCTGCAATATCGTGGGAAGTCAGAAGAATAGTCGTTCCCTCTTGCTCGGAAAGAATGTTAAGATAGTTCCGTATAGCCATCTTTGTATTTATGTCAATTCCAATAGTTGGCTCGTCTAGAAAAAGAATATCTGGACGATGCAAAAGTGTCGCTGCTATTTCACATCTCATTCGTTGTCCAAGAGATAATTGGTTTACTGGTATTTCTATAATATTTGTTATCTTTAAAACTTCTGCAATTTCCTCTAGGCGTTGTTTATATCGACTTTCTGAAAGACCATATATTTTTGAGATTAGCTGATATGTATCTTTTGCAGGTAAATATGCCCATAACTGTGAGCGTTGTCCGAAAACAATTCCTATATTATAGGAAAGTTTGGATCTCTCCTTCCAGGGTATAAGCCCATTAACCAAAATATCTCCTGATGTGGGATATAATATTCCTGTTAACATCTTGATCGCCGTTGATTTACCTGCTCCATTTGCTCCTAGAAAAGCTACTTTTTCTCCTCGTTGAATTGAAAAGGAAAGATTTTTAACGGCATAGAAAATCGTATACTCTGGAAAAAATAATGATTTCACATTTTTTAAAGAAACATCAGCGGATTTTTTAATCCGAAATTCCTTACATAGATTAGTTGCTTGGATCATAGTCATTAATTTGTAAGAACCTAAGACGTTAAAGTAAAATCTATAGTAGAAAGTGCTTTTAGAATTTCTGCTTTATCATTGAAAGCGATTTCTTTCCCTTTAATGACCTGGATTTCTTCTGAACCTCTTCCTGCTACAATGCAAACATCATTTTCTGTTAGCCCCTCTAAAGCGGTATAAATGGCATTTCTTCGATCTGGAATTTCAATTGCTTTAGGACAACCCTGCAGAATCATTCTTCGTATTTGCCTTGGATCCTCATTCCGAGCATTATCATCGGTCACTATAACTCTAGTTGCGTATTTAGCTGCTATTTTACCTAATAAGGTGCGACATTCTTTATTGCCCCCCCCGCCGCATCCAAAGACGAGAACAATGTTTTTCCCCTGCTCTTTAAGAGGCTGAAATATTTTTTCAAAGGTCTCAGGCCGATGAGCAAAATCAACAAAAATTGGGGCGCCATTCTTGCTGCAAACTAATTCCATTCGTCCCTCCACTGATTTGAGTTTGCTTACACTATCTAGAACTAATCCTATATCCTTATTAAGTCCAATTAGAGACCCTATAGAAAATAGGATATTCTCAGTTTGAAAGGTGCTTATGAATGGGATATGAATATTTTTCTTCTCCCCGAAGCAGTTAATAGTTAATTCAGTCCCTTCAGAATTAACCACGCTATGCTCTACCCGTAAGTCTTTCCCGATTAGAACTGATTTAATGCGTCTATCTCGGCAAATTGATAAAATATCATTTGACCAACTTTGCTCTGAATTAAAAACTCCTACAGCACTTGGTTCTAAAACTTCTGAAAAGAATTTGCGTTTTGATGCATAGTAATGCTCCATGCTCTGATGATAGTCGAGGTGACTAGCTCCAAAATTTGTAAAAAGTCCTACTTTGAATAGTACATCGTCTAAACGATGTCTGTCTAATCCATGACTGGTAACCTCCATAGCAAAATAATCTACCCTTCTTGCAGAAAGGTAGTGGAGTATATAATGAATATAAATTGCAGGTGGGGTAGTCATGATTCTTGGAAACGAGCCTAACTCTGTCTCTTTAATCCATAAACCTAGCGTTCCTAAGCTTCCAACATTATAATCGAGCGAATTTAAAAGTTGTCTAATAAAAGATACTGTTGATGTTTTTCCATAGGTTCCTGTAACACCTATGATGTTAGGTATAGAACTAGGATAAAAATTGGATGCCATTTCGCTTAGAAGTTTACGTATATTATCGACCTTGAAGATAGGTATTTTATTAAATGTGATTAAGCTCTTTAAGGGTACAGCCAATATAATACAAGATGCCCCTCTAAAAGAGGCAGTTCGCACTTCATCTTCAATATGGGGTATATTTAATTCTTCAAGGCATACAAATAAATCCCCTCTGTTAACAGTATTTGCTGATAACTTTATATCTACGACGTCCAATTCCCCGAAAGTTGAAAGAGCAATTGACTTTATTAATGATTTAAGTTTCATAAATTCTCCCTCGGGTCATCTAGAATGGATTTCATGTCTAACATTGCCAAAGTTTTTTAACTTTAAGTCACGATCAGATATAATAAAATTAATGAGTTTTGTGCCAAAGTAAATGTCGCAGCCTATTGAAAGCTGTAAAAGCAATAATTCATCTTCATAGACTTGTTGAAAAAGACTTGGTATCCCTCCAATCCGGTGGTCAGTTTCCTTTCTATATGATCGTGTATAGATGTTTTCGAAATCATCTATTTCCTGTTTATTTGAAAACATCTCGTCATATACGTCATTAACCCCAAAATCACAAATAGGGATTGTCATTTTTCTTTTAGAAAAAACTAATCGATGTGGAGTTTGCAAAAGGGGGTAGTCAGTTTTTAAGGGTTGTTGGGGCATAAAATGCACTTGGCTGCATTCTGATTCATTAAAATACACAACTTTAAAGTTCCCCCCTATCTCACTTTTAGGAATTTCCACTCTTTCCCAATAGATCTGAAGGATTCCTTCACTTGGGAAGGGTGGTAATGGAGGGACTTCCTTAAAGTTAATTTGGACCAAAAGCCGGAAATCAGACGACCAATTAAATAGAACATCATGAATATATTCTGAGGAAAACGCCTCTCCCCCAATCTTACTTTCTAAAAAAGTAGAAGTCTCGCCGGGTATGGGGGTGATTTCAATATAATCTTGGAGTTTTTTTCTATATTCTCAAGTAATACCATTCTATTGCTATCTTGATTGTTGGTAATAAATATTTTGACTTGCCCAATGCAGAAACTGATTAATTTTTTTAGTAATATCTTTTTCTGATTTTCCGAGGAGAAGTGCACTTGCAATTGGATTCATCGTATCAGATGATTTTTGTGTTTTCTCGCCAGCACTGTAGAATGTTACATATCTAGAAACAAAACTTAGTGGGCAAGATTGTTCAATTCTATCAATTGTTCCTGTTTGTTTCGGAATTACAACAGATGCAGGTATTATTTTTGGGTGTAGTTCTTTTTCATACTGATCAACATTTATGCCAGCCTGAATAAGGTAAAATGCCTCTCTCAGAGGTATATCAAATGCGGCATTCCAGATACTACTCGTATACCCGCCCCCAGCCCTCGAGGCAATTTCGCAAAAGATAAGTTCGCCGCTTTTATTCTTAAAAAGTTCTAAGTGAAAAGCTGTCATTTTTGGCGTGGGAAGAATAGATAGAATTTTTTTTGCATAATTAACTAGCTTTGGCACTAACGGATTTTCCGAGGATAATAAATGGTTTGCAAAAAACTTCCCATTGACCATATCCATTGCAGTTCCTACGTAAATACTTGGCCATGCTATAACTTTTCCGTTAAACACTAAACCATCTACGTGAAACATCTCCCCTTCAACATAGGTTTCTACCATCATTTTTTGCTTTTCAAAGGAAACATCTGGTCTATTCAAGAAGCTTTCTACATCCTTTGAGGTAAAATGAATTTGTGTGTTTAATGAGGCAACACCGAATCTAGGTTTTACAACGACTGGAAGTCCATATATTTCAATAAATTTCAACAAATCAACAGTGCTGGTTACTTTTTGAAAAGAGGGAGTTTTAACTTCTGCTCTAGAAAGCATGGTTTTCATTAGAGCTTTATCTCGAAATGCGCAGGCACTTTTAGGATCCTGTCCATCAATAGCTAGGTACTTTCTAAGCTTAGCTGCGCGAATGATGTCAAATTCTCCGGTAGCCGGGGTGATGATTCGATTAAATCTCACTCTTTTATGAAGGTCTATAGCTGCCCATTCAACTTGGCAAGAATCATAGTATTCTTCAACTCCAATAATTTCTGTGAAAACCTGACGAAGTTCTTTCAATTTTCCTGGTTTTATATTTTTCTTAGACGTGATTAAGTACTTGTTTTTAAAATTGAAGTCTTTGTAAATTGTACTAAAATCATCTTTTACATATCCACTTAATACCAGCATTCTAGAATTACCATCACCTTATTGAATATTTTATTGTCTTATGTGTTCAGCCAAAGCAGCTAGTTCGAAATCATCTGCTCTTTGGCTGTCGTGGGAAGAAATGTACCCTTGATAGGTATTAAAATAAGTCCTTACTGATGACTTAATAGGTTTCCATACCCCCTCTGTTGCAGTTCCGTGCAGTGGAAAAAGTTTTGCATGCACGTGATTAATTCCAAAACCCTCCAAAACCATGCCAGTTCTGCCAACATCGAGGAGCTTCTTGTCAAGTAATAGTCCCACTTCTCTTGCGGCTTTCATTAAAGCATTAAAGTCTTCCTCTGGTACCTCAAAGGCATAGCTAGAAAAATGTTTTTTAGGTATAACAACCGTAGCACCTTGGGTGTTTGGAAAAATAGACAAAAATGCTAAATGGGATTCTGATTCCCAAATTTTAAAGCAAGGTGAACTCCCAGCAACTATATCGCAAAAGATACAAGGATCTGCTTTTTTGGATTCAGATTCACTACTTTGAGAAAGTGTTACAGACATAATTATTCCTATCAAAAATTTTTTCATTGCTTCCCTCTATCTTGCTTGTTTTCTCAGGCTCTGAGAACAAATTTTACAGTTAGGGTTCAATGTACAGTCTTGAGTTTCGATTTTTAAAGAATTTGTCCACAAACCAACACGTTTGTTTAGTGATTGGACCTTGCCAAAATCACCCAGAAATTTGATGATATCCATCGCCCCCAAGGCAGACGCTAACATATTGACAGATGGATTAGAAGGAGCTTGGTGTCCTGCGTTTATACGCTTAACCTTCTCCTTCAACTCAGTGTCACCTTTATTATCGTTTGCAATGATTTGCTGACAATAGAAACAACCTGTTTTGCCAGGTATCACAAAAGGCCCCCATACAGCAATATCCTGAATATAGCCAATATTAATATAAGGAACTCCATTTTTTACTGCATACGAATTGACAATTGGTATGCAGTCAAGTGAGTCTGCTGACAATACAATTAGATCTGGCCTCTCGATGCTTTTTAAAACTTCTTGGCTCAACCTTTCTTTTATTATATCGACTTGAGTTGATGTAGATCTTTTCAGTAATTCCCGCTTTAAAACATCAGCCTTATTCAGACCTATATCCTGAAGCGAAAACATGAATTGACGAGTTAAATTAGATGTTTCAATTTCATCAAAATCTAGCAGTGTAATGGTACCAATTCCGCTAGTAGCCAGTGAAACACTAACCATATTACCTATTCCCCCACACCCTAATATTAAAACTCTTTTTTGCTTAAAAGATTTTGTACATGAGAAGGTACGGCACCAGAAAGAGCGTAATAAAGAAAATTACGGCTATATTGGTTTTCTCTATCATACCAATCATGATCAATCACATAGTTGTTTTTGAGAATGATTTTGATACATTCATCCACTGTACCTTCGGAATATTTCTGGCAAAGTCTAGCTTTAACTTGGCTAACTTCAGCAGGATCAACCCATAGTTCCAATGAATCTATTAAGATTTTCTGTATTTCAGGATTATCAATCTTTTGTATAAGGGACCCAAAACCAAGATAAAGCACTTCATTCTGGAAACCAACTTTCATATAGGGTGCTAAGCGTTTTAGTATCATTTTCTTCTCAAATATTTATTGAATTTTGACTCCCAGAGGAATACTCATGGGAGTCACCTTTAATTAATTACCAAGAGTAGTATTCATTTTATCCTCCTTTCCAGAGCGTCGGGGCTCTGGAAACAGTTAACAAATAATATTCTGCTTTACAACGTTAAAAATTAAGGAAAAATGAATTCATAGTGGTACCTCTTGATAAGGTGCTCAAAAATAGTTGAAAAGTTCTTTCATTATCACAGTTCTTATAAGAAGGTCTTGACCTGCTCCCAAAAAACTGATCCAAAAGGAATTAGGGTCTGCTAATAAGATGGTCTTCACCCAAGAAATAGGACCAGGCAATTGAGAAGATTCTCACTATAATGAGAATAAGAAATGAGGAGAATTTTCGATGAAGAAAAGGCAATTTACAGAAGAACAAATAGCGTTAGCTTTGCATCAAGCAGAAAGGACGAGTGTTGAAGATGTAACCCGCCATTTAGTCGCCTCGCAAGCGACCTTTTATAGATGGAAAAGCAAGTATGGGGGATTGTTACCTTCCGAAGTAAAACGTTTGAAGTTGATACAAGAAGAGAACCATAAGCTTAAGCAACTTGTAGCGGATCTTAGCTTGGATAAGAAGATGCTGCAGGATGTGCTATCAAAAAAAGGCTAAAGCCTGCTGATCAACGGATTGTAGTTGCTGAGCTAAGGAATTGTTATGGCGCAAGCTTGAGGCGGATTTGCCATGTTTTAGTGTTTCATCGCTCGGTTTATTACTATCAATCCCGTAAATATCAGCAGGCAATATTAAGGCAGAAGATAAAGGATGTTGCTTATAGTCGTGTGCATTATGGCTATTGTCGTATTCATATAAATTTGCAAAGGGAAGGATGGGAGATTAATCACAAACGTGTTTACCGGCTTTATTGTGAAGAGTCTTTACAGATGCGTAAGAAAAAGCCAAAGCGCCGTGTTCAAGCTAAGATAAGAGAAGATACTATAGAGATCAAAGCAAGAAAGGACTGCTGGTCTATGGACTTTGTTGCTGATCAACTTTTTACGGGTGAGAAACTTAGAGCCCTCAAATAGGTGTGGGATTTTGCTATAAAAGTGTTGATGTTGTAAACAGTTTAGAAAAAGCCGTTAAGCTTTATGGTAAACCTAGGGTTATCCGCCTGGATAATGGACCTGAGTTTATTGCTAAGGCGCTTGATTTATGGGCTTATAGCAATGGAGTAACCTTAGACTTCCCAAGGCCTGGGAAGCCCACAGACAATGCTTACATAGTCGAGTCTGAAGTAATATCTTAATGTCTGAGGATAAGGAGCAAAGGACAATCTCTGGTCTTCTTTATGGTAATCCCCAACATTTGTAAAAAGGCAAAAAGAATCCTCAAGTAGTTAAGGGTCAGTCTCAAGTTATGACCAACAGCCCCTAGAAGGGCATTGAGAGGTGGACCCTAGAATTCGGACAGGATGTTAAGCTATAGTTCCGAGTAAAAAAGGACTAGAAAATGAGTGGAATAAGAAAACACCATAGTGCCGAATTTAAAGCCCAAGTTGCCTTAGCAGCCATTCGAGAAGATGCGACAATTGCAGAATTGTCTTCCCGGTTTGGCGTGCATGCCACTGTGATTCACCGATGGAAAAAAGAAGCCTTAGCCGGAATGGTAGCAAGTTTTTCAGGAAAACAGGCAGTTCAGGAAAAGGGTCACGCAGACCAAATCAAAGAACTCCATGCCAAGATCGGCCAATTAACAGTGGAACGGGATTTTTTAGAAAAAGTCTCCAAACGATTGGGAAGCATCGGAGACAAGAAATGATTAACCCCGCAAATAAAAACTTAAGCCTTGTGCGCCAATGTCGGCTTTTAAGTATCAGCCGTTCTGGTTGGTATTATGAGTCCAAAGGAGAAAATCCTTTGAACCTAACGCTCATGTGGCTGATTGATGAGCAGTTTTTGAAAACGCCCTATTATGGTTCTCGCCAAATGGTGCATTATCTAATTCGCAGCGGCTATTGTATAGGCCGCAAGCGCGTCCGGCGACTGATGCGTCTCATGGGATTGGAGGCGGTTTACCAGTCTCCAAAAACGAGCACACCTCACCCTGAACACAAAGTTTATCCCTATCTTTTAAAAGAGCTTAAAATCAACAGAGCTAATCAAGGCTGGTGTGCGGACATAACGTACATCCCTATCAAGCGTGGTTTTTTGTATCTGGTTGCCATTATGGATTGGTACAGTCGCAAGGTTTTGTCTTGGAAGCTTTCCAATACTTTAGATACCGACTTTTGTTGTGATGCTTTGAAGGAAGCTATCCAAACTTACAGCGTTCCCGAGATTTTTAATACGGACCAGGGAAGTCAGTTCACGAACTTTCAGTTTACGGATATCCTGAAAGCCAATCATATCAAAATTTCTATGGATGGCAAAGGTCGTTGGATGGATAACGTTTTTGTCGAAAGATTATGGAGATCCTTAAAATACGAATGTGTTTACCTGCATCATTTTGAAAGGGGAAATGAGATAAAAGAAGGCATTTTATCCTGGATGAGCCATTATAATTTTACCAGGCCCCATTCCACCTTTGACGGACAAACGCCACATGAGGTATACATAAACAACCCAAAGCGGAATCCCACTTTGGAATTGAAATTAGCAGCATAATTATTAACCCTGACTATAGCTTATTTTTGCTGCTAAACTGTCCAATAATTGGGGGCCACCTCAGTTTGAATGGACGCATTTTATGTGCCAAATAGGATTAGAGTCTGAGAGTACGTTATCTAGTTCTTGCGATGAGGTCAACGGGACACAGGTTTTCTCCTTTATTAGCTTTATTTTCTGCAGATATTCGATTGGTGTAAGGTAATCAAGGCTAGAATGAGGACGAATATGGTTGTAATCATCCTGCCAATTCTGCAAAATTTCTCTGGCATGGTTTAATCTGTTAAAGACATTCTCATTCAAGCATTCATCACGAATCTTGCCATTCAGGCTTTCTGTGTAACCGTTTTCTGAGGGCTTTCCTGGCGTGATATAATGCCATCCCACCTTGTTACTTGCTGCCCATTCCAGGATAGCCTTGCTTGTCAGCTCAGTACCATTATCACTGACAATTATTCTTGGCTTACCATAGCGCTCCACTAGTTTATCCAGCTCTCTTACCACCCGCTTGCCAGAAATAGACGTATCAGCCACGAGATCTAAGCACTGTCTGCTGTGTTGATCCATGACGCCGAGAATGCGAAAACGTCTACCATCTGCTAATGCATCACTTATAAAATCTAAAGACCAAATATGATTAACGTACTGTGCTCTTGGCAAAGGCATTCTCGTGCCAATGGCACGCTTCCTCCCCTTGCGCTTTCTTACCAAGAGGTCCGCTTGGTGGTAAAGGCGATATGTCTTCTTTATGTTTATTGCCCAGCCTTCACGCTTTAATAGGACATGCAAGCGACGGTAACCAAACCGACGTCGCTCTTGGGCTAGTGCCATAAGGCGTTCACGTAATCGTGTATCATCTGTGCGGCTTTGATAACGCTGCGTGCTTCGGGAAAAACCAAATACCTTACAGACACGGCGCTGTGATACTTCATACTGCTTGTTTGCATTTAGCACAATCTGTCTAGGTGAAGCTGGGGTTACAACTTTTTTGAGAGAGCATCCTGTAACATGATCTTATCCAGCGACAGATCCACAACTAGCTGCTTTAATCGGCGATTCTCTTCTTCCAAAGATTTTAAGCGCTTGGCTTCGGATACCTCGAGGGCTCCATACTTGGCTTTCCAGTTATAAAACGTGGCTTCCGACATCCTATGGCGGCGGCATATCTCGGCCACTTTTATGCCTGCTTCTTGTCCTTTAGGGACCCCTATTATTTGGGCTTCATTAAAACGCTTCTTCATATTGTCTGCTCCTTTCATTGTCTTATTAGCAGACCCTAATTCCTTTTGGATCAGTTTTTGGAGAGCAGGTCGCCTGCATGACTTTTGACTTCTTGATTCACTAACTCTTGAGGATTCATCTCAGGACAATAAGGCGGTAAAAAGAATATCGTTATTTTTTCTTTGTTCTTTTCTAGCCAGGCTTGTACTTTCTTTGCATGGTGGACCTTATGATTGTCGACAATGAGAAATATCTTCTTATCAGATTTGTAGATAAGACGACGCAGAAAATTAAGAAAAATGACAACAGTAAATGACTCTTCAAAGACCATCCATTTCATGCTTCCTTGATTGGTAATGGCCGAAATCATATTACAGCGAAAACGAGAGCCTGTTTTTTTAATAACAGGCGTTTTACCTCGTCGAGCATAAGTCCTTCCTCGCTGATCTGTGCTCCTCAATCCCATTTCATCTGCCCAATATATGGCGGCTTTTTCTTGCTCAGCTTTCTTTTGAATGGCTGGGTAATCGACCTTAAGCCAATGCTGAACCAAATGAGGATTGCTACTTTCATTGGTTTTTGAGGCGTGAACCCCCAGCGTTTTAAAACATCTCCCATGTCTCTCACTGAATACGTAATTCCATATGTATCAGAAATGTACTGGCGAACAGCCTTACGTGTCCAAAGAACGCATTCAAGTCCAACTTGGTCCGGCGTATGATGCTCAATGACATCCCTAACTTTTTCTTCATTTTCAAGGCAAAGCTTCGTACAGCTTTGTAAGCGGCGTCCTCTCTTCTTATAAGTTAAGCCTGCATTTCCCTCGTTTTTATAAGCCCTGACATAATGGCTTACTGTGGCTTCAGTAAAGCCATACATTTGAGCCACACCTTTTTGGGAGTTTTTATTGACAACGACGGCTTCAACAATCTTTCGCCGCAATATGCTTAGCTCTTGGAGGGTAATTTCTATTGTCCATAATATTACTTGTAAATTAGGGGGATTAATTCCTTTTAAACTAGTTATAACAATTTGTCACCAGATTAATATCTGCATTCAACACTTGGGTATACCCCACCTAATACATTTGAACATGGAAAAGCAAGAAAGATTTTTAACTCATAACAAACAACACCAGACTCTTTTAGTATTAGCTTGCTAAATAGGGGACATTACAAGCTTTCACCCTCTAGTACCACGTCACATCACAGCCTTATTATGTCTAGAAAATGAAATAAAGGACTACTTCAAGAAATTTCTATCTCCAAGCACATAACTTGAGAGCACCCTTTTTCTATTTACACAACAATGCCTGGGAAGGCTTAGTCTAACGCGAAGGAGGCTCTCTTAAAAATTGCTTGCTAAACTGGGCACAGTACAGTATTTTTGGACAGCCTCTTACCTTAAATGCACATCTTACAGTTAAGGTAATGCTGTCTCCTTTAGTTTTAGGGTATTTTCGAGCCCAATTGCTTGAGGGCAAGCTGAACCCAACTATAGAAAGGTCCATAGAGTTTTTTTAATTCATCAACTAACCTAGAATGTTGAATTATTGTTAAAAGTGAGGCGATATTTTGCGTGTTTTTATACTTTTCTTGATACTTTTGTTCTCCTAGTTCTTGTTTGATTTCTTGTATGTTAAAAGGAGAAAATCCGTTTTGTTGGATAAAATAGTCTTGTGGGTCGTAGTACATAAAAGCAATTGCGCTTGCATAAGGACGCAAAGGGTGATAAATATTTCGTTCGTCTTCAACATTTATTAAATACTCCAAAGTTTCCCAGAGCAAAAAAGTGGCTTTATCATCCTTCTTAATAATATGGAAATGGCTTAATATGCTATCATGAAGTTCCATGCCATCTTTTTCACCAATCCGGCTACAAGGAAACTTTTTAAGGTATTGACACAAGCGTTCAAATAAAGGTATATTAATACCATTTTCATTAGGGGAAGATGCAAGAAAAATATCACGAATTGTACTGGCAAGTATGCTTTTTATGGTTACATGTTCTCCCCTAACAGAAGCCAATTCAATCACATTATTAACCCCTAGGATTGTGTCTCCTTTTAGAACGACGACATTCTTCTTATCTTGTTTATCAAACCCTACTACATAAAGAGTACCATCGAAGCCTGATTGCATACCTTGTATGCCTCTTAATTCATAGCCGATGCGTTGAAAAACAGTGCCTTCCCTTAAGTGGACAATGACCAGTTTGTCTTGGTGATCTTTCCCCAGCAAATAAAGAGTACCGTCAGAGCTTAGTTGCATACTCCACATGCTTCTTAACCCAAAGGTTGCAGGCTGAGAAGCAACTCCTTCCCTTACACTGACGATGCTCCCTTTATCTTCTCGATCTCTGCCCCACAAATAAAGGGTGCCATCAGAGCTTAGTTGCATGGAGCCTAGTTCATTTAACTCATAAGTTATAAGCTGAGAAACAACTCCTTGTCTTACACTGACAATAATCATCTTGTTATCTTGCTGATCTTCTCCTAACAAATAAAGAGCGCCGTCGGGGCTTAGCTGCATATCTGTTATACTTCTTAACCCAAAGGTTGCAGGCTGAGAAGCAGCCCCTTCCTTTACATTGACAATAACCATTTTGTTATCTTGGTATAACCCTAGTAGATAAAGAATGCCATCCGCGCTCTGTTGTATGCTGCATATGCTTATTAATCTATAAGGTATGGGTTGGGAAACCTTGCCTCCTATTACAGTAATGAGGCTCATTTTGTCTTGTTGATCTTCACCCCACAGATAAAGAATGCCTTCTGGGCCTAAGTGTATCTCTTGTACGTGCTTTAATCCATAGGATGTGGGTTGGGAAATAGTGCCTTCCTTTACAGTAACGATACTAACTTTTCCCTGTCGGGTCCTTCCTAGCAAATAAAGAGTGTTATCAGGACTCAGTTGCATGCTCCTTATGTCTCCTAATCCATATGTGGTGAGCTTGGAAGCACCTTCCTCTCTTATAGTGAGGATCCCACTTTTACCCTGTCGATCTCGCCCCAACACATAAAGAGTGCCGTCAAGGCTTAGCTGTATATCTGTTATATTACTTAAATCCATAGGCAGCGATATAAAAGGTTGGCCCTTTTGGTAAATATCTAAAACACTTTTGCCTTCTTTTTCTGACAAAACACAAATATCATCAGGAAAAAGAAGGGGGAGTTCACGTAGCGAGCTATGATATTTATAGCTTTGGTGTCTTTCCGCTTGTAGATGAGGATTATCCATCGCTGACACAAAAGATGGGATTGTAATAAAGTAGAGAGTTGCAAAAGTGTAAGGTATAAATCGCATAAAAAATGAGACTCCTAATAAGAGATATGGCCTAAAATTTATGTTTTTAAGTATTTATATAAAAGTTTATCCATGATTTGACAGTTACTTATCTTAGGCTACATTAAATTGTTATCATCGTAAATTGAGATTATCAACTTTTTCCTGGTCTATTCTTTTTAGGTTTGATAATTTTTATCTCGCAATACGGATCGGTCCATATATTGTAAGTCCGGCTAATGCTATAAAGAGCTTAAGAAGGAAATAACTTTCTTCTTGGCAGAGAAGAAAGTTATGGGGTTGAAAGGCCGTCCATATATGGGCTTATAAGGCCGTCGTCATCTGGGTCTTCATCCCCAATTCCTTCGAGACGTTTGAATAGTTGTATGGGTTTATCGCCCGCTTACAATCTGAAATACTCTAAACTCTTGAGGCATTTATGACGATTTCATCTTATCATAGCTTTATTGGGATTGATATCTCCAAAGCAGACTTTGTCGTTGCCATCCATGGCCTAAAAATAACGACAATATACCCAAATACTCCCTTAGGGTGGCGTAATTTTTTAACGGAGCACCAAGATTTATCTGAGGCTTTAGTGATTTTAGAAACGACAGGAGGTTATGAACTGGGACTCGCTCTCTTTCTATTAGAGCAGGGAGTAAAAGTTCATAGAGCCGATACTCGCAAGGTTAAAAACTTTATCCGCTCTTGGGGACAACTGGGAAAATCGGATCGTATTGACGCTTTAGGTCTTGCTGGATATGGCTCCGAGCGCCACGCTCATCTACCTCTCTTCCAACCCCGCCAAGAACATCATCAACAACTTTACGAGCTGATTCAGCGGCGCCTCGACCTTAAACAAATGCTTGTCCAGGAAAAGAATCGTCTGCACCTGCCCGCCAGTCCAGCCATCCTCAAAAGCTATCAGACTCTTATCCTTTGCTTGGAAACGCAACTCACTGAAATTGAAGGCCTTTTGGAGAAACTTCTTCAGACTGACCCTGTTCTTAGCCAGCGCTATCACACTCTCCAGGAGATTGCAGGAGTCGGTCCTATCGTAGCCACCACTCTTTTGGGATTACTGCCGGAACTGGGAACTCTGAACCGACGCCAAATAGCCAACCTTGCAGGATTAGCTCCTCATCCTTGTGAAAGCGGGAAAGCAGTGGGCTATAGAAGGACGAAAGGAGGCAGAGTCGATGTTAAACGCATTCTCTTTATGGCTGCTATGACAGCCAGGAGAACTGATAGTCCTCTTAAGGCTTTTTATGAAAACCTTATCAAAAGAGGTAAAAAGAAAATGGTCGCTTTGACGGCTCTTATGCGTAAAATCGTCATCATTGCTAATGCTAAGCTTAAGTCCTTACAAACATAGTTGATGACGGCAAGCTTTGAACTTTTATTAATATCTATCGAAATAATATTGTCCCCTCTTCAGATACCATATAATCATCCTGGATGGCAAAATTGAAATAATTTTCTCTGTTACGGTCACGTTTGAAAAAATAATGCCAGAATTCTGATCTTAAAATTTCGAATCCATTTTTTATCATTAAATCAGTTAGCAAGCTCCTATTTTTAGCCTGTTTACTCGTCAACTCTCCACACCTATGATGGGATGATTTAAGATCAAAGGCTAAATACCCAACATTTCCCATATCCAACTCATCCCGATTAAAATAACCAAGAAAACCGCTAGGACGCTTATCAGAAGAAAAATCGGATGCTTGAAGATCGATGACTTTTATTGTTAAATCGACAGCTGTGCCTAAACTATGCGAAGATTTACGAGCAATATAGGAATAATTATGAAAATCAGACTTATTAACTCTAGGATGAAAGTATTGCTTAACAGTAGGACATTCTGCCTCCTTTATCCATTGCCCAAAAAAGTCTACAGCACTTTGAGGCCGATATGCATCGAATATTTTAAGTTTGTAGGGTCCTATCTGAGATAACTCTTCTTGTGCTTTCTTAAGAGCTAATCCTAATTCTTGCTCAATAATACATCTCTTTCCTTCATAACCTGCAATCTGATAGCTGCCATTGGCAGTAATAACATGCTGCTCTTGACAATCTTTCTCTGAAGAAGCGTGAAATGTATTATGATACATCGCTGGAAAAAACTCACAATTAGGAGCTACAACATCCAAGTAAGAAAATTTTATATCTGTACTTTGTGATTTTAAAACGAACCAACTAAGAAGAATAATTGTTAATAAATAACGCATTTCCGTTTCTCTCTCTATATATGAATATTTCACGCTATTATAAATAATTATACTTGAAATATTACAAAAAAGGTAGGAAAAATTGTTTTAAACAACAATTGGGAAGCGTCAAGTTAACTATTGAAGATGCAAAAGATGCTCTCGAGTGAACTCATTAGGCATAAAGAAGCTCTTGAGCCGCCTCAGACCAGATGTTGCAGGCGGCTTTAAAAGCTTCTCTTCTTTCAGAGGCTTTTTTCAAGTATCGCCCCACCTCTATGGCAAAAAGATTACGAACTTTTCCCATAAGGGCTAATATTCTTTGTATACCCTGAGGGGATCTGAAGTTAATCAAACATTTTTCTTTACGGCGTGTAGGTATTACTCCGGTGATCAATTGTGCACTTAAAAGGTAATTAAATTAACTTTATTTTTCTAATTAAATCAGTTGGTTAATTTTTATCATTAATTATGACATTTGACCACCGGAGTAATAGAACTTCGCCCTCCAGGCAAATGTCGATACAGAGTCGAAGGTGCAACAGATAACCTTTTAGCCACTTCTTCAACCGTGATATTGTCATCTTTCAGTAAAGCTTTAGCGGCAATGAGATCTTCAGCTTTTAGAGAAGGTGGCCGACCCCCTACTCTCCCTAATCTTTTAGCAGCTGATAACCCGGCTATGGTTCTCTCTTTAATAATGGAGCGTTCAAACTCAGCCAATGACGCAAAGATATGAAAAATTAACCGCCCGCCTGAGGTAGTGGTATTGATCGCTTCGGTGAGCGATTGAAACCCTATCTCTTGGCTTTCGAGCTTTTCGACAGTTTCGATAAGTTGCTTTAACGAACGAGCTAAACGGTCAAGCTTCCACACGACGAGTGTGTCACCTGGACGCATATAATTGAGAGCAGCGGTTAGTTCAGGTCGTTCTCTTTGAGCGCCTGATGCTTTCTCTGTAAAGATCTTATGACACCCCACTTCCTTTAAAGCGTCAAGCTGTAAAAATAGATTTTGATCTTGGGTCGAGACCCGCGCATAACCAACTAGCATAATTTCCTCCTAAAACTCATCTTTAGCATATCTTTTAAGAGCTTTTCTTTCAAGAAAGAGTTTTGAGAGGTGAAAGGGCAAAAAATGAGATCTTTTTCTTTCCTTGTTTCATCTCTCTCAAAAACGAGTGTTTTTGAGAAAGAAGAAAGTGGTGCTTTTTTATTGTTCTGGAGACAAATAATTTAAAAAGATCTTATAATAAATTTGTTCCTGAAATTAATTTAGTACTGATATAAATAATTTTATTAGTAATAATTTTTTATGCTTTTTAATTTATATCCCAAATTTTAGAATTTTTATTTATTCTAGTTATTATGCTGTAACATATTTAGGAATGTGTATATTTTATCCCCAATATTGCTTTTGTTAAAAAATATAAAGTATTATGCTTTGTAAGATTAATCTCTACAGAAGGTTTAACCTTAATTATGTCTATCAGAACAAAAATATCGGCAGGAGGGAAAGTCTCTATTCCTTCTATTTATAGAAAACAATTAGAGTTGAAAGAAGGAGACGAAGTTTTAATCGATATCCAAGAAGGACAACTTGTCATCTCTTCTTTAAGGACATCTTTATTAAAAGCAAGAAATTTAATTAGTAAGTACCATCCACAAGCTGGAAGCTTAGGGGAGAAATTAACCTCTACCCAGAAAGAAGAAAACAATGAGTAAAGTTATTCTAGATGCTTCTACCCTCCTAGCTCTTATTAAGAATGAACCAGGCGCCTCTACCGTAGAAAGCCTGCTCGGTCAGATTGTTATGTCGAGTCTTAGTTTGGCAGAAGCAGCGACCACCCTCCTCCAATCTGACATGACCTTACAAGAGTGTGAAGAATGCTTGTTGCCCTTAGTTTCTCAGCTTATCCCCTTTGACATTTCTCATGCTTTACACACAGCTAATTTAACTAAACAGCTCAAAGATAAAGGTCTATCCTTAGAGGCTCGAGCGTGTCTTACTTTGGGGGTAAAGATGAACCTTCCACTTTACACAACTCATCAGAGGTTGGCTGGATTAGGATTAACTGATGTTAAGGTTAAGCTTATTCAATAATAGAAGAATCGGTATATTGAAGAGCATGATGGATAAGCTAAAAATATTGAAAGACATTTATGAAACTCTTAAAGAATCTATATTTTTAAAAGCAACCCCCTTACCAGGAGGTTAGCCGAGATCTCTAGCAATATGGGAGAGTAAACTTAGAGGCGTTCCCTCCCTATATCAGCAAGAATCATTCTAACAACATTAGTATTAGTAGAATTATTCTTTTTGTTTTTCCTGTTCCGATTATTAGCAAGCAAGTACCTAATGTCATTAGGGTAATTGCACTACTGTTAGCTTTTTCATTGTTACTTCTTTTTTATCGTATAGCGCAAATCTCAGAGATTTGCATAATAAAAGGGCGAAACCTCTTTCATATATTTTAAACGCGGGGCATTACGAAATAAAAATTCCGTAAAACTTCCTGACTTACGGCGAAGATAGGAATTTTCAGGCTGAGCTAATTTATATTTGTTTAATAATTTTCGCTGGTACTCCACCTACAATTACATTATCGGGAACATCTCTTGAAACTACCGCACCTGCGGCTACGATTGAATTTTCTCCAATAGTTACACCAGGAAGAATAGTGGCATTTGCTCCAATCCACGCTTTTCGTTTTATGGTAACAGGTTTTGTAATTAATGCCTGTCTGTCGTTTGGGTTTAAAGGATGATTTTCTGTTATGAGGTTTACTTTAGGCCCAATCAATACTTCATCTTCAATGGTGATGCCGCCCATATCAAGGAATGAGCAAGCGTGGTTGATAAAGACGTTTTTCCCTATTTGGATAAACCTGCCGAAGTTGGTATAGAATGGTGCGAAAATGGTGGTGCTGTCATCAATTTTTGTTCCGATAATTTCACTCAAATAGTGGCGTATCTGATCGGTGTCGGTAGCGGTATTAAGTTGGGGGGAAAGCTTTATTGTCATATTTACTACCGCAGTGATTTTTGAATATTCCGGGTCATTGAAGCGTATAAGCTCACCTGCTCTTAACCTCTCAAAAATATCTGTCGTTTTACTTGTACTCTTTTCTACAACATTACAAGGCTCTTGTTCCTGCCCATATTCCTTATCAAGGCTAGGCAAATGGCTTGTAAAGTCCAAACTATCTCCAATGGCATTGTACTTATTTGAAATACCAGCATATAGCTTCGGGCTATATGTATCAATATCGAGTTCCTTATCCTCACAGCCGTACACTAACCCCAGTGATTGGTACATAAAAGCTGAAAGTCCTATTAATTTTAATCCTTTAATCATATTTATTCTCCTTCTTTATGTATTATAATTAATTATGCTTTCTTAAAGAAAATGGCTTTACTAGAGCAACGCCTTGTAAATTTTTATGCTTTCCAAATTAATTTATTAGAATTTAAATAACATTTTGCCCTGCATTATTATTTCTTTCAAAGTATAGTTTTGAAAACTATCGTAAAAGTTTAATTCTGGAAAATTCTTGCCTAATCCTGCAAAAGGTAAAGTGATCTTTGCGAAAAGCGGCGATCACCTTTAAATAACTTAAGTTAATAATCTCGTTATTTTTTATCTAAAACTTTTGTATGGTCTTGCCCATAGAAATCTGACAAAGCAAGTGATAAAATTCTCAAAAAAGCAAAAAGAGAGAGAAAGAAGAATTTTTCATAAAAACGCTATTTACGGAAAAACAAATAGACCTTGCTCTACATCAAGCAGAACGGACAAGAGCAGAAAACGTAACACGTCATCTTGGTATACCACGAGCGACCTTTTATCGATGGAAAGCAAAATATGGTAACCTTGTACCCTCAGAGGTAAAACGATTAAAGCAGTTAGAAGAAGAAAATCATAAGTTAAAGCAGCTTGGGGCCAGCTTAAGTAAAGAGATTGATTATGGACTTACACCCATGGTGCAGCTTTAGACTTCTCCAGATCCGGCAAGCCAACAAATACAACGCTTATATAGAAAACTTCAACAGCCGCTTTCGGCAAGAATGCTTAAATTAATATTGTTTTTTTAGCTTAGATGAGGCTACGGTTAAAACAGAGGCTTAGTGGTGAGAATACAACTCTCATTGCCTTCATAGCGCCCTAGAAAACTTTATACCTTAGAAATTTGCAGGGATACAAGAAAATAAGCCTCCAAAAAAGAGAATCTTAAAAATTGGATTTTCTCATGTGTATCTGTCATATCTTTGGGGCTGGGCTAATTTACTCTGAACGATAGCTTAACATATTGTCTGAATGTTAGAGGCTACCTTTCCTAAGACGATTAGCATCTCGTAAGGGAGATTGTCCAAATAAGCGGGTATACTCGCGACTAAATTGAGAAGGGCTCTCATAACCCACTTGGTATGCTATCTTCGCAATACAGGTTTTATCTGTCATCAACAGGTTTCTAGCTTCTTGTAATCTGAGCTTCTTTTGAAATTGAAGAGGGCTCAATGAAGTTACCGCTTTAAATTGATGATGCAAACCAGAGACACTCATATTGACTTGTTTTGCTAAATCTTTAACTCTTAATGATGTAGATAAGTTTTGCTTAATCCAAGCAATGGCACAGGAAATTCGATGAAGGTTGCCATGCCCCATAGCGACCTGGGTAAGACTTCCAAATTGTTCTGTTTGAAGCAGGCGAAAGCTGATTTCACGTATAACAAGAGGGGCTATAATTTGCATTTCTTGATCCTTTAAATCAAGCAATTTTAAAAGACGAATAAGGGCATCAGCTAAAGACGTTGTTATTTGACTAACATGTAAAACCTGACTGTTATCCTTCTTTAATTGAAACTGATGTTGTCCAGTTTCCAGAATGAGCGAAGCTAAATCTTCAGGCTGAACGCTCAATGATATGGAGAAATAAGGTTTATCAGGCGTTGCTTCTAATATTTGACCAATTGCAGGAAGGTTAACAGAAGCAACTAAGCATGTTAATGGGTCATAGGTATAGGTATCTTTACCGATTGTAATTTGTTTTCGTCCTTGAATGATAAAACATACATTTGTTTGATGGATATAAAAATTTGGTTCTGTCGTATTTGAAAAGCGAGAAAGATGAAGTCCAGAAATCTTTGTTTTACAAAGCTGTTCTTGATTTGCATGTCGCTCGACAAGTTTAACTAATTCCTTAACCTGTTCGAGGGTTGGTATATTAGCGGTGGCTACAGATGAAGATGTTGTTATCATGATTTTCCTTATCACTATTAGAGAATATAGCAAATAGTATATGCTGCATTTTTATGAAGTAGATAGCTCATGAGAAGTTCTGAAGTTTACACTATCATCAGCACTATAAACCAAACTTCTATTAGAGAAAAAACAAGTGTGAATGTTAATAACAGTATTTTCTTTATTTTAACATAGGTTCTATCTATATAAAGTACCACAGAAACTTTATATAATTTTTGACTGGCTTTGCTTTGCCATAATTTTATGCCCCCCGTTTTTCAGATAGATTCAGACGGTCATTTTCGGTGGTAAAATTCCACTTTGTTGCCAAAATACCCCTGAACTGATAAAAAGGAGATAGGCTGCAATAGATTTGGTGGACTGAGTTTATGAAGAAGCAGATTAGTAAATTTTCAAACAAGAAGATTTCTTATAAAGTAACAAATTGGCATGAGTATAATAAGGCTTTGAAGCAAAGAGGATCTTTAACAGTTTGGTTAAGTGAAGATCTTGACGAAAGCTGGTTAGCTCCTTCAACAGAAGAGCGAAAACGTGGCCGGCCTTTAGTTTACTCTCAGGCTTGTATTAATCTCCTCCTAACTTTCCGTCATTTATTCAAGTTAGCTTTAAGGCAAGTGATAGGTTTTATTGAATCGTTATTTACTCTTTCAGGAAAGATATTGCCTGTACCAGAATTCAGCCGTTTATCAAAAAGAGCAGCACAAGCCTTATCTTGTCTCCATTTACCTTCTTTAAATGAACCAACTCATTTAGTTATTGATTCAACAGGCTTGAAAGTATTTGGTGAAAAAGAATGGTTAGAAACTAAACATGGCAAGCAATACAACCGCAAGGTTTGGCGTAAGTTGCACATTGGTGTGGAAGAAGGAGGGTATATTACTGCTCGAGTTTTGACAGATCATCATACAGATGATAGAGCTTGTGTGCCTTCTTTGATAGATCAAAGCAATGCTTCTTATATTACAGATTGTCTAGCAGATGGGGGTTATGATAGTCATCAAATTTATAAGTTCTTAGAAGATCAAACTATCAAACCGTTTATTCCGCCACCAAGCCAAGCTGTAGTGCGTTCTAAAACAAATCCATCTACGAGAGATCAAACCGTAAAATACATTAAAGAAAAAGGCTATTGGGCTTGGTATTACAAGAATGACCTTGGCCGCAGAAACAAAGTTGAAAATACCTTTTACCGTTTAAAAACGATCTTTGGGCGTAAATTATCTTCAAGAATTTTACCAAACCAAGATGCTGAATCCCATTTAGTTTGTTGTATGCTCAATAAAATGACAAGTCTGGGTATGCCTAAATCTGTGAAAGCTTATTAAAAATAATTTGGTTAGGAAATTTCTGGGCTCTTAATCCATTTAAGCAACAAACCGGTTATTCAAGGCAAATTTGGAAAACCGTAATGTAACCTTAACACACTCCAGGGCTCCGCGAATGGCTTCGCTTGCAATAAAGGATTCACCAAAGCTGGCAATAAAAATGGCAGCTCTTAGCGCAAGTTTTACAAAGAAATCAACTTCTTGGATGATATGTTCTATGTCCGCCCAATCCTTATTCGTCCCCATATTAACAGTGCTTTGAAGTGTCCATCCAGGACCAGGGTCCTCTTGGCCGACGGCAAGGTAAGGTTGAAATTGGTAAAATTGATAAGTGTAGACTTCACTTGATCCTTTGTTGATAGCAATTGTCGTATCAAAGGAGGCCATTTGCTCCCAGAGATCTGAATTATCACTAAGATTACTCAAACCAGAATCACAATACCAACCATAGTTGTACCCAGAGTCTTTTAAAGCTGTTCCCCCCACATAACGGGCAACATATTTTTGTGGACTCCCTGAACCAGTAGAAATGTTAATAAGATTTGAGCTAGCTATGGTACCACTTAAATCTCCTTGTGTAGGTAGGGAGGTTTGTTGTAAGGTATCGCCCCAGAACATAGAAGAGCTGGAAGAAGTATACTTACTCGCATTGTTAGGGCTGTAAATTTGCTGTATATTTAGCTGCTTGTACTTATCATCCCAGGAGACAACAAGAGGCCGGCCTACGAGAGTTGTTCCATCTGTCACAGGCAAATAATCCACGATGATTTGAACAAACACAAATCCATCGGCAAGCTCGCAGGTAATACCCGCAACATTACTTCCTCCGTTGACAAATCCACCCTCCAAGTCATCAATTACACTTACTGCCCAAGGAAGCCAGGGAATTACAATTTTACTCGCAGAGGAAGAAAGTGGAGTGCTATTGAGAGGTGCACTCCAGGCATTAGTGGATGATTCAGCTATTTTATCATAGTGAAAAAGTTGATAATAGGTGTTACATGCAGCTGGATAATTATTATAATCACCGGAGGAAGTTATCGGCGGCGTAACATTCGTAAATACAAGGACATCATCGCCTACAACACAAAAACTCGAACATCTATTTATATAGTGCAAATCCAAATATTCAGCCCATACCCACTGAATTGATTCAGTTACTGTAATGCCTGCTTCATTTTGAAGTACCCAAGCATTATTAACCAAAGAAAACAGATAGAGCGTGCCGTTAATAACGTCCAAGAGACTTGCAATGTTATTGCCAACATCAAGACATAATTGAATATAATTAAAGGATATACAGTCTACAGGCATTTTTGTATAATTAGAGGGCACTGTTGGAAGCAAAGCTTTTCCTAAATAATAAGGAGTCACGTTCCATAAACCAGGGGTATTTGCATCACGGTGAAATAGCAAAGTATTATTGGTATCTACATTCGTTAAAGCAACCATAAACTTACCAGATCCCATGGCAACACGCGTATAATAATCAGCCCCTGTACTAGAGTCACCAAAATCATACACCTCGGTCATAAAATAGGAGGCGCTCCCTGGCACTGTTAGATTATTAATAGATACTTGAATCCATTTTCCAATCCATTCATAAATTTGAAATGCCACATACTTTTTATCTTCTGAGGTACCATTCCAGCGAATAGTAACATAGTTATCTTCTCCCCAATAAGGTTGGCAGAGAGTCCAAGAAATATTAGACGAAGTGGCAGGAGGGGCAGCCAGGGTATCAGGAGCTCGATTGTTCAACTCCCATCCCTTAACCAGCCACTGGTGTCGACGTTTTACTACTATCGGCGTAAGAGTACCATGTGAGGCCCCCTTGAGAAGATTGGATCGTTTTTAGATGGCCGAACAAAGCATTGTAAGACTCTGTGTTAGAATCTTGATTAATAGTAATAGTGGTAGAGACATTTTCGTTACTTAACCCCCGTAACGTTCCACAATTAGTTGTGCCATTAATGCTCGTATTTACAACTAAAGCTTGCAATGGCTGATCTGATAATCCCCAATAATCAAATTTCTGAGGTGGCGCTACGGGAATCCCTTGTGCTGTAACTGTTTTGATGCTAGTTAACAGCCGTTTATCCATCGATTGAAAATCACTAGGCTGAGACTTAAAATTTTGATAGAGAAACGCATAACCTAGGTTAACCGTATGCTGCAGATTATTATTGACGTCGTAGAATTCCAAATTTTCTAAATATTTTGTTTCAATCCGATCTTGAAAAGCGTTGCAATTGGTGGTTAATTTACTTCCCAAAGATAGAGAGCCCGGCGGGGGTGCGTACCATCGGAAGACTGGATATTCATTTCTTTCTTTATCAGTATAGGTCAAGTTGACAGATGATCCACCTACAACTTGGATCGCTGTCAAATAGTTAGCCATTGTATAATTCAACCCAGTAGAACCAGAACCCATAGAAATGCTTTGCTGAATTTGTGACCATGTATAGGTTACTTCTTGTCCACTCAAAGTAGTCTTTTGCGCAAGCCGCCAAGCTACAGCATACATTGCTTGTCCACTAGTTTCTATTGAGGATCCAGTCCAAACTGCCGGCTGCCCATCCGTTTGAGACACCCATCGAACACCTAAATCAACAGCGTCCGTCCCTATTCCGCCATAGGTGCATGTATTACCATCTTGATCAATGAGAGTCCAAGTTTCGCTTGGTACATCATAAGTGATTTTATAAAGGCTTTTTGATTGGGTCACAAACACAAGAGTATTAAAATCGCCATTAGGGTCATTAGGATTGTTGGGATCTTTGGGAGTTAAAGGACTACATGCTAGCAAGAGAGGAATAGTTTGGTCTCCCATCATTATGAAAAAACTATCTTGCCATGATCCTGTTCCTGAGCGAACAATGGTTGAGGCTGACTGTAATGACCATCCAAGACCAACGATGCTCGTTGGCGCATCTTCATTCCAGGTTGTTACCTGATTCAAAAGGCCTGTGGTTGAATAATTTAAAGAAATTGTTGAACCAAAACCATTAGGACCGGTTAACTTTCCTAGGGTTATCGGAAGAGAAAGCTTTCCAGTTGACAGATTTACTCCAAAATTGCTGGTATTAGGCATATCTTCTCCTCACCTAGTGATTGAATAGTTTGAGCGCAAAAATAATATTCTAAAAAATTAAGTGTACTTAAATAAGGGCTAAAGAGAGAGAAATCCATAAAGTAATTGCCGTTCAAATAAAATTATTAATTATTTAGATACGCTTTCTTAATGGCAATGTGCCGCATAGGAGGGATCAATATATGATAATTTTAAAAAAATTAGCCTTATTAAATTTTAAATTTTTTTAAACTTGTCCTAAAAAGATTATCAATTTAAAGTACATGTGGAAAAATCTTTTCTGTAAGAAGTATCTATCCACAAACAGTCGTTTAGACAACAAATTGAAATACTCCCGTATTCAAAGGCTTGCGTGGGCACCGTCAACTTAACAAAGGAGCAAAATAGGAATAAAGTAAGGCAAAAATAAACCTGGTATGATTCCGTCATGTCCTTAACCAAAGCTTCCAAACGTCACCGCTTCCCAGTCTCGAATCAGCCAAGCGGTATGGCTTTATTACCGCTTCAATCATAGTTATAGAGATGTCCAGGAACAACTAGCCTTTCGAGGAATTACCCTGAGTCATGAGACGGTCAGGAAATAGTGCACTAAATTCGCTCTTCATTTTATAGCTTATGGAGAGGTGTTTGTCTTATAGAGAGCTGTCGATCAAGACGGAATGGAGCTCGATGTTTTTCTTCAAAAACGCCGCAATAAGAAATCTGCT
Organism: Candidatus Paracaedibacter acanthamoebae; assembly: GCF_000742835.1. GTDB lineage: Bacteria > Pseudomonadota > Alphaproteobacteria > Paracaedibacterales > Paracaedibacteraceae > Paracaedibacter > Paracaedibacter acanthamoebae. The sequence continues at coordinate 1,621,093 of NZ_CP008941.1, forward strand.
ATCAGATTCCTAAGCCGATTATAGGGAACATACCCAGCCCCAAGAGTTATTGTTACCGACAAATTGAAAAGCTATGTAAAGCCGATCCAATTCATATGCCGTAAAGCAAATCACAGGACCCACAAGCGGCTCAACAATCGTATCAAGAACGCCCATCAACCGACTCGCCATAAAGAAAAATGCTTGATAAAATTTAAGTCTGCTCCTGGCGTTCAGAGATTATTGTCCCTGATGGGGAAGGCACGCAATATCTTTTCGGTGGAAGTTGGTCGGTATAAGAATAAAGCACCAGATCAACGACTTGCTTTCTCTGCTGCCAAGGCCATTTGGCTGGAGGCGGCTCTAGAGCTTCTTTCTGTCTAAATTTGACAGTTCGCAACCGCAATCTACCCTCTATTAGTTAAGTTGACGGTGCCGCTTCGAGCTAAGAGAGATGCCGTTGCTGCAAAAGCCTTTTTTAGAAAGGCTTTTAAGGAAAATGGAAGATCTGACAAAGTCACGGTTGATAAGAGTGGTAGTAACAAAGCAGCCCTTGATTATTTTAATGAAAACGTTGCCAAAGAAGAAGAAATTGAAATTCAGCAAGTTCAGTACCTCAATAACATTGTCGAGCAAGATCATCGATTTATCAAGAAGCGAACACGACCAACTTTGGGATTCAAGAATTTCTATTCTGCTAAGGAAACGATTTCAGGAATTGAAAATGTTCGCATGATTCAAAAAGGGCAAATTATCGGTCAAAAGGCTTGCCAATCTTCTTTCCTTAATTTTTTAGATCTAATGGCTTAATGCGGCCGGAATCAGTCTATTTTACTCAAAATAACAATCAACTAAAATAGATGCGACAGTACCTCCTAACAATGTGGTGGGGCACTTCACTCAATAAAGTAAAATTTGGGCGTTGAACATTAATAACAATTTATGATTATATCAGAATGCTATTTTAAGATATTAGAGGAGTACTCAATGTTGTATATTCAATTGGCTTTTTACTTTTTTCTTTTCTCTACTCCTGCCTTTGCAGAAGTTACGCTTGCTGAAGATTATGAAAAAAAAGAAGTTCCTCCCGTAAATCATCAGGGAGACATTCTGAAAAGACAATTAGAGAACGATTTGCAAAAAGCTGAAAAAGATAGCTTCGATGAACACGTTTCTGTAAAAATTCCTTACTTAATATGGGAGGAAGCAAAAGTTTATAGAGAGCCTGCAAAATTGCCAGCTACTATAAAGTTTGGAGAAATTGATACACTTCAGGAAACGCTGCTATTAAGCAATCTCGACCTTGAACCAAAAGAGCTTGAGCTTTATAAAGCAGCTCTTCGGGAAGTGCTTATAAACTTTAAAAATTTTTTCCCAACAACTCGGCGTTCAACGCGCAGCGGAAAGCTTTCAAGCTTTCAATGGAATAAGAGGCAACAGGACCTTTTTCACTGTGTGAATCCAGAATTACTATTAGAAGTTGCTGGCAACCTACCATATGAATCTTTTATTTATGGTAATTATTTAGATAAAATTAAGTCAGAAATTTTGTTTTGTAATGGTTTTATCATAGGCAAAAGCGAAAATGAAGAAGACATGATTGTTGAGGAAGAGCTGAAACGAATATTTAATCATACGCATTTCGGGTTTAAGAATGAAAAAACAAGGGAAGAATATTTAACAACCGGGTCTTTCGGTTTTTTATCTGTCAGTGAGATTGAAGAAGTTTATAAAGCAACCCTTAAGCTTCTTAACCTTAGTAAAACAAAAGATACTTTTGTATTTTTTGGTAATACACCTTACTGGCTTGGTAGGGCTTTTGAAGCCTTACTAAAAGCTATGTCAGACCATCCGCGTTATGTTATTAGCTTTCCTTTTTCTGGCAGTCCCAATCGTGGCAGAGGAAGCATGCCAGTAGATATTAATGATTGCACAACTCCTGAACGCTTAAAATATCTTATGAGTTTCCTTGAAGAAAAAGGGCTAAGCCCTAATAATCCATACCTTGAAGAAGGGGACATCTACTTTGTAGATAATATTGGCTCAGGGGCAGGGCCTGCTTTTGTCATTGAAGAACTCATTCGTGCTTTTCAAGAAAAAGAAAAAAAACTGCCCAATATATCTCTTATAACCATGGGGGACTTAAAAAGTTTTATAGAAGAAAATCCCATACCAACAATAAAGAATCACAGAGTTCGATCCATTTATAAAGGAGAAGGTAAGGTTTATTTACCTAGTATAAATAATACACATTTTACGATAGATTTAATTGAACTCAAGATGGATGGGGCTCACGGATCTCTTGATAATGTGGCTGCGTATCAGCGTTTTTATCCTGCTTATAATGCGAATAGGTGGAACCCTCAATATAGCTTTCTTCACACTCTTAGACCTTCAACATATATAAAGAATTTTTCTTTTTATTTTGATTGGTTTATTCAAAAATATATTCAAGAAAATAGAAAATGAGCTGCTCCCACAGAGTGATCCAGATCTAAGTAGAATCATGAGAAGTACTATATATTTGGAGTTTGTTGCGTAAATGGGATGAAAGAATACCCCCCCCCTTTCCCCCACACTTATTAGATTTTAACTGATTCCGGCATGCCAAGGTTCATAAAAGTATTCATGATAAAGCAGCCAAGGTGCAATTCTACATCAGCAGAAATCAAGGATTAATCAGACGGTTTACGGTTTCTTACCTCAATGTTTTACAAGGATCTTGGTTAAGAAATTAGGAATCCAAAGGGTCGGAACTCTCTAATAAGATTCCTCGGGCCCTTTATTAAATTTATAGGTGGAGTTGCTACTGTTTTTTCAAAATTAGTGAAAATTTCCTAATTAGGGGGACAGTCAGGATACGTGTGTAAATGGGACTTTTTGCCTTTTAAACCGCCTGTAGACCTTGATATGCAAGGGTTTGAGAGTTTCTTTATAAAAGTATTTCTCAGATGAATAATAAAAATTAAGATGCATATTGGTCTAGTGTGTACGAAGAGCTAGTTTTGTGACAGCTTTATTCCTATTTACACTCCTATCCTGGCCGGATCCCAAAATGCCAACTTTTTCAAAAAGAAAATCTCATCTTTGTCACAAAACCATTTTGGTATTGTGCCTATTTCTTGATACCCCATTTTCTTATAAAATCCTTTACCTTGAAATTCGAAAGTACTCACTTGTATAAAACAACATCCTTTAGAGACCGCATATTTATCTATATAGCTGAGTAACTGAGCACCAAGGCCAAGCCCCCTATAATCTTCGTGCACCCAAACAAACTCCAAGCGCAGAGTTTTATGCTTGGCTATAGTAAATCCATAGATTCCAGCTATTACCTCTGATGTTTGATTTTTTATATAGACAGCGAATCTTTTTAGCTCGTATGTACCGAGGAAAGGATGATTATAGTCACGCAAGCCTCTTTGTAATATTGCTTTAATCTCATTCGGTGGCTCTTCATCAAGAATGATATCTATCGATTGTATATTTTGCTTCTTTATCATGATGGCCACGTTACTTTGGAGGGATTCTTCTATCTAATCAAAAAAAGAGGTAGCGTCAAGTTGTTTGATAATAGTCAAGGGGCTGATCCACAAGTAATCAGGGGCCGGCTACTCAACAGGACAGGGAGAGTCTGGAAACTTTGTCTTTATGCATGTCAAAAAATGTCAGCGATAGCGAGGCAGTGCCCCGCTTTAAGGCTGGAGCCATAAAGGCAAACCCTTAACGTACAATTTTTCCATTTTTTGAGGCAACTCCAAATAGGACCTTTTTGTCTTTTAAACCGTCTTTAGACCTTGATATGCAAGAGTTTGAGGGTTTTCTTATAAAAATATTTCTCAGAGAATACTAAAAATTAGGCTGCATCTTTAACGAACTCATTAAGATTTTTAAATGAAAAGCGATCTCTGATTATATATAAATTTGCAGGAGGATGCGTTAAATCTACCACATATTCACAAGCGCTTAATCTGATCAGTCATAAAGGACTCAGATGACTAAGGTCTTCCCGGCTCTGATGGTACCCCTCTAACTCTTTGGATAATTCTTAAGGACGGCATTCTCTTCTCTGAGAGCTTGATTTGTTAAAGTAAGATTTTCTATAAAGTTTTTTAGCGTTTTTAGTTCTTTGTGATCTTTTTTAACACTCATGTAAAACCGAGAGATAAATTCTCTTAGTTGTTGTTTCCTGTCACCCATCAAATAAAGCATAATATCATCTTCAAATACTTCCTCCTCTTGATAAATAGAAAATGAGTCATTCTTAAGGGCATCAAAAGGCTGTTTTTTTTCTGAGACTTAATTTTTATCTTTTTTTGCTCTGATTAACTACAGTTAAAGCTCGTAAATGATTTACCTAACTTCTTTCTTATCGACAAAGATGCAATATTAATTAGTTAAGCAGCAAGCTAAATGTAAGTTTAGAGTACGCTCTAATTTAACAATATTTATTGCAGAGGCACGGTCAACCTATCAAAGGAATAAAAGAGTGATAAGGTAAAGAAAAAATAAAATGATGCCTTCTTGAAAATTAAATATTTATGATTATAACAAGTTAGCTTGCTTTATAGGTTTTCTTATTATATAGTCGCTGTCGCGAAATGATTTTTGCGCAGTAGAGGTGATAATTTTGTAGTTTACGCTGTTAATACTTGGTTAATTTTTTATGATGTTATTTGACCATCCTCCTCTTTACAGGGCGTTGTCACATTTTCTAGCTCTGGCACCTCATAAGTTGCCTTAAATTGAAACCCAGAACAGCTGTATAGGCCGATGATAAACAATTTCGATCAGTTTTCATGCGTGTTTTACCCATTTGCCATCCTCTTTTAAGATGACCAATCAAGGGTTCAATACCCGCTCGTCTATTTTGTAGTTCTCTTTCTAATTCTCGCTCAGGGGGTGAGTGGGCCCCTTTTGATGGTCGTAATTGTAGACCAATTTCTTTTACCCCCGCTTCAATTAAAAGAGTCTTGTTAGCCTTAGAAGCATAACCTTTATCCGCTGAGAAAGAAGAAAGCGTCCCTTGACCAAATAAGCCCTGATGCAACTGTACCATCATAGGCAAGGAGGATTTATCCTCCATCCTGACTTTATGACTATGACCTATTAATAAGAAGTTACCCTTTAAACGCCCTATTTGATGAGAGCGTCCAAATTGATGGCCTTTGGATTGTTTATTAAAACAAGCAATATCTTTGAGATGGAAGGATAAAATCTTACCTTTAGAGGGTTCGCCCCGTAATACCCAAGGAATAGCCCCTATAAAATAGTCTGAGCCGTCGTGTTGTAATTGCCTAAGAGCACGCGCAATAAACCAAGGAAGCTTAGGTAAATCTTTGCCAACCAGCTCACAAGCACGCTTAATACGAGTGACTTCTTGATAGGCTAAGGCCCACAAATCAACTAAAGGCTTTTCTTTATCATAAAAACAGTGCCGAGCTATAGATTTAATAGCTTTAAGATCAACATGCCATAGGGGATCTGCAAATAAATGCTTATTCAGATAAGCCCCAACCTTATGGGCAATTGCGGCAAGCTTAACCATTAATGCTGTATCTCTTGGATAAGTGATATTTGCTTCTTGCACAGTTGAATCTATGTCTAGTGTATCAGCCCAAGCAAAGCCAAGCTGAATTGCAATCTCGGCAATTTTATTGGCCAGAATTTGCTGCGTTTGTGGCGTTAAACGTGAGCGGAACTCTTCAACCTTCGTATGGTCTGGACAGTGCCATCCCTCAACAATATTTCGCCCACAAAAGATCTGGTACGCAGCATTTTCTTTAACCTCAATCTCAATCTGGCGGTCTTTCTTGTTAAATAATTGCTGTAAAATATAAACGCCTAGATGAATGCGAATTTTTAAAGCACGGCCACACCACCACTTGCCTTTAGCTGTACTTCTTTTAAGATCAGGCAGGATAATATCAAATAGCTCGAGCCACGGTAAGGTATTGCCTAAAATCAAAAGAGGGTGTTGGTCATCAACATATATATTAATAGGGCCCCCTTTAAGCTTGCATTCTAAGCCGCCTTCATGAATACTCATAGGAGGGATCCGCTTTGTGGTTTCAATAACTTAGCGTATCCCGCTTCCCTTTCTCATTTCAATAATTTAAACCACTTCAAGTCGCTATAACCTATAAAGTTAAAGTTTTAGTTTAAAAAATTGGCAGAATTCCTAAGCCACATCTTTTTATAAGAACCATTTTATAAGCTAAATTTCTATTTCGCGACAGCGACTATATAGGTTTCGAATGCTCAAAGCTTATCTTTATAAATGCCTCCTAATCTTATCTGTTTCATCTTTCTCGATACCTTATTGCGTTGCTCATGATGAGCCCTCAGAGAGCACTGTTCCTCACAAACGGCCCAGTAAAGAATTAGAGCCAGCAAGCCAAGTTGAAAAGCAATCGGAAACCATCCCTCAGAAAAAGCAGAAAGTCGAGAGGGAAGAAACCGTTGAAAAGAAGGAAGCTTCAGAAGGAGAAGAAGAGCAAGAATTAGAATCCACTGATCTTCTCCCGCTAGAAGGTTCCTTTACAAAAGCTGCTGATATTGGGACCTGGGTGGGGGATAAAGAGAATGGTATAGCAAATTTCAGATTAAGCTATAACGGCAAATTGATTTCTGAGGAAATTAAAAAATGGCACCTGGAAATGGGGACCCAGATCCAACAGATTGCTAATTTGAGAGGTCTAAAGAAAAATAAAACTAATTATATTCGGGCAAGAATTGATATCGTCTATAAAAAAAGACCAATCATATGAAATTATGAGAGCACCAATTCCTATCTTATTTATTAGTGGCCACTCTAATCAAAAGGCTCGACAAAAGGTTGTAACTTTACAACAAACAATAACTACTATAACAACTGACCCCCTGTATTCCAATTGACAGATATTATGATTGGGAAGATTTGGGAAAGGAAAACTATGAGCATATTTGAACCAAGCTCAAGCCTCTTTATGCTAGAATTCCTGAACATGACCTGATAAGTCTAGAATTAGTAGAGAAAGAAAAAGACTCGCTAGTTAAAAGCACTTCTCTCGCCTTTCAGTTTTGGATTCATAGCGAGGAACCCCTAATACTTTACATTTTAGGAGAATCCGCAAAAAAAGCTGATGATACGGCTCTGACTCCGACGTTCAGTGAAATAATGAGGGGAATTAAACTTTCAGAAAATGCGATACCAGAGCTATGTATATTAAATATGGTGTCCCGGAATGATTGCTGTGTCCATTGTAGCCCCCTTTTATTAGAAGCAATGGAACACCGAGATTTCTTCGACAACCTTGTATTGGAAGGATTAAAATTTCAGACAAGTGTAGAGCTAACTAAAGTTCTGCTGTATTCGGCACTCAATGAATTTAGAATAAGCAGGCCGCATGACGGTTACTTAGAAGCAATTAACATACCGCCTGATAACAAACTTCATTTTTTAATGGCTGAGAATAAAGCAAATTCATAACAATAAAATTTTTATTAGGGGAGTTTTACAATGAGATATTTATCGCTAACAATAGGATTTGTGAGTATGCTGATGAATCTAAATAGTGCCCTTAGTTCAGACGACTTCATTTCAAATTTAAGAGGATCTGAAGAAAGCAAACAAATTGCTGAGGCTATATTTGAAAAGGCAGGCCCAAATGTCGATATCAGCGCCTTGACCAAGGAAGAAAAAGAGTGGCTTTATGAAACTGAACTTCTAGATACGGTAAGGGAATTACAAAAGCATGGTTATAGTGATTCAGAAGACTTATCCAATGCTCTCGGGGAGTTAGCAGATTTTTATGACTATAAAGGCAGAGATGATCTGGCTAATGAAATGCTTAAACAGAAATCAGAACTCGACTTAAAGTGTGCTTTAATTGGTGATGAGGCAACGCTTGGCATATTTAATAGTATGATTAGAAGTAATGAGCTAAAAGATAGGTTTTTTCAAACAATTATTAATTCTTACCGAGAGAACCCTGAGACTTTTGTCGACGGTAAATATAGCTATCTTATTGAAGAAGAGGATTTTCAAGAGCATGTTTTATCCCTTGCTAAGGCTTATAAGAAGTTTTTTCCAGAGACATTAAAAATCCGCCAGCAAAATAGTGTACCGGCTATTCCTATATATGACCAAGCCCTTCAGATAGAGTTACTGGAAAGGATAAAAAAAAGAAATAACCACCGGGCAGATTAGTGGAGATTCTTGGTACTGTCGCATCTATTTTACTCAAAATAACAATCAACTAAAATAGATGCGACAGTACCTCTTTAAATGATCAGCGCAGAGAGGAAGCCGCAATTAATGCCGACAAGTTGATGAAGTTGCCAGGAAATTACCCGGTTGCTCATTTAAAGTTTAAGTATCATCAGCTTCCAACAATCGCAGAAGCATTCCTCACCCGGAAACCTACAGAATATTAAAAAATTGTATGGTTTCTGAATCAAATATCACAGATCAACCATTTTGAGGAATTATCACTATGAATAAAACATTTAAAAACTATTTATTAGTATCTTTCACAGTTCCTACTCCTTCCTTTAACATTTTTTGGGGTAATTTATAATTTTTGATGGTCATACACCGTTTTTTAAAGGGTTAGTGGAGGAGGTCCATACCTTAACCTTTATTCACGATTCTTAATAGCCCCCAGTTTTCTTTATGCTTTTATATATCAAGGGAATATTATCTTAGTTTTTACCTATCAGATTATTAATCTATATTATATAATCTATTCTAGAAATAATTTATATTTAAATAAAAAATTTTTTATAATTTACTTCATTAAATTATAAATTTCATATCCTGCTATAAATTAACTTTTTTCTGCCTAATTTAAATTAATTTTTTATCCTTCCTCCGATGGAGATATACTATGCTTCTTCCTTCTTTTAAATCTTCTCTCAATATAATTAATGTTCTCTTTTTTCTTTCTACTTTAATTCCGTCTCTCTTAGCAGCCAGTGAGGACAAGAGAGACCAAGCACCCTTATCTTCTTCTTCCCAAAAAACCTTATCTGCTTCTGCTCAGGGAGAAATGGCCTCTTTAATTACTGGTCGTTTGTGGGGAATTCGCGAACAGGAAATCGACTATCTTTTTAAAACCTGCAAAGATTTGGTCTGTATTATTGATGATAAAGGCTATTTTCAAAGACTCAATGCGCAGGGAGCGAACATTCTAGGGTGGGAAATGGCAGAACTTTTAGAAAAACCTTTTCTCGATTTAGTTCATCCTAAGCATATGATAAAGACGCGAGAGTACTTACATGGAAAACATCCGTCAGTTATGGTAAATAAGGTTCTGCGTAAGGGTGGTGGTTATTGCTGGCTCGATTGGATAGCTTTACCTGATTTGAGTGAACCTAACTCCCTAGGCCACCCCATTCTTTTGGCTCGCGATATAACTTTACAAAAAATTTCCGAGAAAAAAACCCGAAAAGCCCTTAAGATTTCGGCTCAGGGGCTAAAAGATTACAATAAGATTCTTAATACCGTGATCAGTATCCAAGCAAATTGGACTCGCGAAATACTTGGCGGTCCTCTGGAAGAAGGAAAAAGTTTACAATCGGTTTTAAAAAATTTATTACGGTTAAGCCAAAGCGAATTTGCCTTTTTAGGATATTTTAAGAATACTGCAATCAGCGCGGAGCTTTTAGATCCTATTTTTTGTCTAAGTCCTCAGGCTTCTCCTGCGATCCGAAAATTTTTTAGCAAACTTGGAAAAGAGGATCAAACATCTTTACACCCTTTTAAAGGTATGTTTGAGAGGATTTTACGGACTAACCAACAGTTTATTCAGACTAAAACGACTGCTTTAAATAAATTAGAAGTGCCGTCCTTACAAACTTTCATTGGTTTGCCTCTTTGGTGTGAAGAAAAAGTTATCGGCGTTATAGGGTTAGTTAACGCGCCTCTTGTATATTGTAGCTCTGCAGTCATGGAGCTTCAACCTTTGACTCGCTTGGCTTCACGCATAGCTCACGAGCGCCGCTTATATAAAGAAGCAGAAACTCAGCGTCTTCATTATTTCCAGGCTCTTAAAGCGGCCAGTGATGCTAAAACAAAATTTATTTCCCATATTTCTCATGAGATTCGCAACCCTTTAACTGGCATCATAGGATTGCTAGATCTCATAAGCGAAGACCCTTTAAACCCTGAGAATTCTGAATATATAAAAGGGGCTCAATCTGCTTCTTTGACCGCACTCAGTTTACTTAATGATACGTTAGATATCGCCAAGATCGAGGCTGGGCAATTTAAGCTTGAAAGTATTGAATTTAATCCGTTCCGACTGGCGCAAGAAGTTGTTCAACCTTTTTTTCTTCAAGCTAAAAAGAAAGGTATTGATTTAAATTTGATGATTGCATCAGAAATCCCAGATCATTTAACCGGCGACCCCACCCGATTGCGTCAAATTTTTTGTAATCTCCTTGGTAATGCCCTTAAATTTACAGAGCACGGTACGATTAGTGTAGCTTTAAAACCGGGCAAGAGAGATCAAGCGAGCTTGGGAGTTAATAAGAATGAGTTCATTCTATGCGGATCTGTAAAGGATACAGGTATAGGAATTTCTTTTGAGGCACAACAACACCTATTTCATCCTTTCTCACAAGCCGACACGTCAATGAGTCGCCGTTTCGGAGGAACCGGTCTAGGGCTATCTATTGTGAAGAATTTGTGTGAACTGATGGGGGGAACTATTTATATTAAAAGTCAGCCTCAAAAAGGAAGTACTTTTAAATTCCAAGTTATTCTTCATCATCCCCAACGGCTTTTTTCTCCTCCTCTTCTTGCTTCTCCAGAAAGCATTGACCTACACGATAAACGCGTGTTATTGGCAGAAGATAATCTTATAAATCAAACCGTCATTAAAACAATATTAAGCCGTAAAGGATGCTTAGTAACAGTTGTTGACAGTGGTATAAAAGCTATTGAAGCCGTTAGGCAAGGAGCCTTTGATTTAGTTCTTATGGATGGGCTAATGCCAGACATGAATGGCAGGGAAGCCACAATCCATATTCGCCGTTTGTTCTCAAAAAAAGAATTACCAATTATTGCGGTAACAGCAAGTGCTCTGCAAAAAGAGGAAGAAGAGTTTTTTGAAGCAGGTGTTAATGGATATGTGGCTAAACCTCTTCAAGCAAAAACTCTTATTTCCGAAATATCTAAATGCTTAACACTCACTTAATTTATAGGGAAATTGCCTAAAGGAATGTTTTGACGCCTCAGGGCCGATTAAGCTCTATATGCTTTTTCAGCGAATTTTCTCGGGTTTTTCTCTTTAAAATGGAAATTAAATTTATGAGTTTGGCTGTGAAATGAGAAAATATTTATTAGTCTTTGTCCTGGTGCTTATAACTCTTCTTCAAAAACTGGCCTGGTCTATATCCCCAACAGAAGAGGAAGAAAAGAAAACTGCTTTGGAAATTACTTCCGGAACTCAACTAAAAATGGTTTAGATGCATAATACTAAGGGTACTGTACTGTCGCATCTATTTTACTCAAAATAACAATCAACTAAAATAGATGCGACAGTACCAAGAATCATCCCTCTCCCTTAAGACGCCCATTCTTAATGATATCGATCATGTTCTCGAATAAATAACGAAATTAAAGGTTGGATTTCTTCGCGCCAACGACGGCCGTTAAATATACCATAATGTCCTGTCCCCAGTTGAAGATAATGAGAGCGCATCGTATCAGGTAATTTAGAACACAGCTCATGGGCCGCATAAGTCTGGCCAGAACAAGAGATTTCATCCAATTCTCCCTCTACGGTCATTAAGGCTGTCTTTTTAATTTTTTCAGGACGGATTAAATAACCCCGCCAAGTTAGCAATCCCTTGGGTAAAAGGTGCTCTTTAAAAGCGATGCGAATACTATCAAGATAATAATCAGCCGGCATATCCAGCACAGCACGGTATTCATCATAAAACTTGGTATGGGCTTCTGCCCCTTCTCGATCCCCTTGGATTAGCTTCTTAAATAAATTAAAGTTTGCCTCTTGATGGCGCTGAACATTTAAACTCATAAACCCTTGGAGCATCAAAAAGCCTGGACAAACTTCCCGCCCAGCCCCTACATAGGAACCTGGCACTTTACTAATTAAATTATTTTTAAACCACAGCATGGAATGGTCTTCAGCAAACTGATTGACTGGCCCTGGATTAACACGCGTATCAATCGGCCCCCCCATCAAGGTCATCGTGCGTGGCTGACACGGCTCATTATACTCTGCCAATAATGAAACCGTTGACAAGACAGGAACGGCAGGTTGACACACAGCAATGATATGTAAATCTTTACCCAGATGTCTTATGAAATCCAAAAGATAATCAATATATGTCTGAAAATTAAATTTTCCCTCTTTCAATGGAACATCTCTCGCATTATGCCAATCCGTAATATAAACTTCATGATGCGGTAACATGGCTTTTACAGTATCCCTGAGGAGAGTGGCAAAATGCCCCGATAAGGGTGCACAAATTAATACTTTGGGGTCTTTAAAATTAACCACCCCTTCTTCCCGTTGACGTTGAAAATACCGCAAGGTACAAAATGGCTTGACCATGATTTTCTTTTCAACAACCTTTAAAACTTCATTATGGCGAACTGTTTGAGAAAGGCCAAATTGAGGCTGATCAAAAGTCATTGCCGATCGACCAATGATTTGCGATGAGGCTGATAAAATTTTAGAATATGAATCCGCTTCGGTTGGCATGGCTGAGGCAAACATCCCGACAGCATCTGACCACATCTTGGTCGGCATCATGGCCACGTTTTTGAATTCATTTAAATGGTACAGCATTAATCGACTTTCCTGGATAGTATTCCGATCGTAGCTGATAGAGTCTTAAGATTTTCTAAAGAAGTGGTGATTTATTCAGGATAATATAAACGATTGGCTGGAACACTGACAATTTGTCGTTCAGGATATCTTAAGGCCGTTAATCGTCCTCCAAAGACACAGCCTGTGTCAAGATTAAGGGTGTTATTAAGGAAGACTGACTCCTCGACAACCGTATGGCCATACACAACCAAAGCTTCCCCCTCATAGTCTTGTGCCCAATTATAACGAAGGGGCTGCCCCTTTTCATCCGTTCCCAGCGACCGGCCATACAAACAAAAAGCCCTAATTTTGGGAGAATACTGACCAATATATTTTTTTTGAATACCCGCATGACAGATAATAAGTCGTCCCTGATCCAACACAAGATAATAAGGTAACTGATCAATGAATGAAATAATTTGTTCTAGAAACTCTGGAGAGGCTTCGCGCAGCTGATCTAAGGTAACCTCCAAACCGTTGGTAATTTGGACATCTTTTCCCTGCAATTTACGCTTGAGCTTATCATCATGATTCCCACAAACGCATAAAGCTTTGCCTTGCAAGACAGCCTCCCTAACCAGCCTTAAAACGCCTGGCGAATCTGGGCCCCGATCAACGAGATCACCAACAAACACAAGTATTCTGTTAGGAGGAGCCTTGGAAATGACGCCTTTTTCTAAATCAATGGAATAACCTAGTTTTTTCAATAACGCAATCAGTTCATCCAGGCACCCATGAACATCGCCAATAATATCAAAATTAACTGGTGTATTACTGCTCATAAAACCTCTTCGTGGTCTTTCAAAAAATACATCAGGTCACAAAATTATCACACACTAAGCTAGAAACTCAAGGATTGGCTCAAGAAGGAAAACTCTAAGCAACCACGCTGGAGTTTAGATAAAAGGGTAAGATGTGAAAACACCCTACCCTTTTTTATAATTCAATTAGCTTTTATGCATCAAACTGCAGCAAAAGATATTTATTTTGCTTGGTGGCAGCTTTGGTCGTTGTCTGATCCTGGAATTTTAGTCTGTTCATTGGTCCGACGCCATTCTGAAGTCCGGCCCAGCAACTTAATACCGACATACCCTCTCAAGTCCACTTGATTATTGTTCGGCATCTCCATCGAACCGCTGTATGTCTTTCCTTCTTTTGGATCGCGAACGGTTCCATCCTCCCAAGAATTTTCATCCGCAGGCTTAAAACCCTTAATAATCTCTAGGCCGAGTGTTGCCTGTTTCGTTTCCTCATCAACCTTTGGTTTGCCATCGCGACACTTTTCTTTAAGGTCAACAATTTTGCCACATAACTTATCGCCACACTTATAAATATGAACTTTTGCATCATTATTTTCTGTCAACCAATATCCTTCTGGATTAAAGATTGCCCAGGATGCCCCCATCATTATTAAAGAAAGGAGGGTTACTTTTTTCATGGATAGATCTCCCTAAATTTCTAAATGACTCTTTCTAATCACTTAGCTCTTCTACACAATAAAAAACCCGGGGTTCCCCGGGTTTTTACCTAAGCCCTGATTAGAACTTATAGTTGAATTGAACAGAAACCAAATCAACACGGTTTTTAACTTTACCAACCAACGATCCCTTAAGACCTTGGTTAGTTAAATTAATCTTACCTTTTTCAAAGAATTCATGACCATAACTGAGCGTCATGGCAAGATTCTTACCCATATTATAGGTGGTACCAATCGCGATCCAATGCTTGTTTGTATCGGGAATACTGACAACACGCGTTGCATTCCGAGATGGAGATTTGTCATATCCATAACCCGTGCGGAAAGTCCAGTTTTCGTTTATTTTGTAGCTGGCACCAAGGCTAAAGAACCAGGTATTTTTCCATTTTAATGGAATAATATCCTGACTATTTTGAGGAGAGAAACTACTGATAGAAATCTCTTTAACAACATCCCACTTAGTATAAATTACATCCATATAAGCGGTTAAGCTATTGGTTAAATCATAAGAAGTGCTGAGAGAAAATGTGTGAGGGAAGTGAACTTTGGCCTTAGCTTTGAATTCAGAGCTAAGAACGCCTGTCAATGTACCAAGTTGCCCTTGACCATCCAAGTTCGCGGTCATTTGAGATTTATAAGATAAACCCACTTTCCAGGCTTTGGTCACTTGAGAGAACAATCCAGCCGTCCAACCCATTGCCCAATCATTCCCAGATACAAGACTATATAAAGGAGAAAGAGGCGTCAGTGCTGCTTTTCTAGCAAGGTCAACTTTTGTATATTGCATCTGCAAACCAGCACCAAAGGTCAAAGAATCAATAATTTTTAATGCAATCGAAGGAACCACATTAATGGTTGTCATTTCGGCGCGCGTTGCATGCCCTCTTACAACTGACTCATTCCCATAATTAAATTTCAAGCCAAACGGCGCATGAACCATCAATCCAACTTTAACACGCTCGTGAGCATTCGCAATAACACCAAAGGATGGAACAGCAACTTTTTTAGCTGCATTACGAGTATTTCCCGTCGTTGAAAAAGCTGCAGGTGTTGATGTTTGGGCTGCTCCCTTAAACTTTGTTAAGCCAAAAACACCTGTAAAATGACCAGCAACTTGGTGAGTTGTGTTTTGAATCATGGCAGCTGGGTTGGCGTAAATTGCCAACGCATCATCGCTAACACCACTACCGGCCGCGGCCATACCAGCAGACAAACCGCTGTGTAGTTTAATCGCATATCCCCCAGCCATTGCGGAAGAACCGGCGCATATTGTGCTCAGAGCAACAATAACTTTTGAAGTTTTTGAGACCATCTATATAACTTTCCTATTTGAATAAAACTCACATTACCACTTTAGGTAAAATTTTCTTTAATTTAAACAAGCTTTTTAGTCATATAAATTTTTTTTATGAAACTGTTGCAAAAAAACCTTTGTTATTTGCTAATGATTATGATACAAAATGTACATGTGATCCCCGATAGCTCAGTCGGTAGAGCAAGTGGCTGTTAACCACTGGGTCGGCGGTTCGAGTCCGTCTCGGGGAGCCACATCTTTCAAAAAATATCCCCTGAAAATTATAATTCTTGTTTTTTTATGTAAAGACTTAAACTCCCCCATTTAGAGCTTTAATTGTGGAAAATGAGGATCATCAATTTAGCATAAACTCTTGCTACCATTCTCGATCCAGTAAAAGAACCTCATTGCCAGACCGAAGAAATAAACTCTTTTCATCAAATTCTGAGATCAACAATTCTTTAATTGTATTGATCTGCGTTTGAATGTCATCTGGCACGTCACCCTTATGGGCAATCTGGGATAAGATCATCATAAACCATGAAATATCATAAGCTTTAGTGGTTTCGAAATATAAGCCGTCTAAATCGCCTGTTTCAATTTTTTGATAAATATGCTGAATTTTTTCATTATGATTAAAACAGGGAAAAATTCTTCGATGGGTGTGCATTCTCTTCATCAAAACATAAATCTCTGTTGCAATTTTAGGAGGAACATCTTTTTCCCGACGCAACAGTGTTCCGGGGGGAATGGGAGCAAAAAAACAATAGGTATGACGCCATAAGGACCAGAAATCAGCAACACCAGCTTCTTCGGGTTTTATGAATGTAACTTCCTCTCCTCTATGAGTAATACCTCGTCCAAAAAGCACATGCTCCTTACCAAATGGTAAAACAGGCAAAGCAAAACTTTTAGATTCAAAACGAGCATCAAAACCATAATGAGTCAACTGCCTGCCCGAAAAATGACTGGATTGACCTAATCTATTGTATCCAATATTGCTACCCCAAATCGTATAAATCCCATTGTTGAGATCAGAGGGCTGCTCTACGTGGGCGCAAAACAGCACTAATCGTTCCAAGTAATCATGAATTTTTTTATCTTTATCCTGGATTATTATAGCCCCGCGATTAAATTTATCTCCCCGTTGCCAAGACAGCTGAACGAGCGCCCAAATAATACTAACAAACGTTTCCACACGAGCCTGAATCTTCTCATCTGTGGCAGCGGAGGAAGACAAATAAATATAGCCACCCATCCATTCTAAAAAATTAGTTAAGGTAACGCCATTTTTAAAATAATAGGGGTTATGCCGATTATAGTTCCTAAATATTGTCAAATCGTGGCTATTTGCTCGATCATTTCCTAAGGAAATATCCGATAGCTTTTCATACCCCTTTTTAATCAATGACTCCACATCTTGTGGATATAAGGTGCTTGCATGCCCAAGCTCATAACTCACCGTATTGGTTGATTCATTAATTTGGTACTCACAAAGCTCGCCCCTACTTGCAGGCATTGCATCAAACCCTACCCCAGGATTCATCAAGCCGATTACCCATAGAGATAATAATAAAATTACCTTTTTACATATATTTACTTTTGTCATAAACCATCTTTCCGGATAAATCTTTAATAAATGGTAACTACTCTATGACAGATCAACAATAATATTTTTTAGATAATTTTATATAAAATAAATTATATCAACGATGCTGGGAAGGATAAGTAAGAGAGGATAGAAATAAAAACTTTTAGCAATTAATGGCGTGTCTAAATCTTTACTTTCCGCACTTTTGCTTAAGAAGATGATGATGGCGATCCTTTTAAAGAGTTTTGACACTCCTCGTTAATATGATAACCCCTCCAATTTTTTATTGTGATAAAAATTGACGTTCCCATACTTAAAAAACTTAAGCTTCCCAAAACAATTCCAAGCCCTAAGGGGGAAATAGGCAGGAGGCTGGCTAACAAGCTTCCCACTATCCCAGATCCAATTTGAATGGTGCCTATGATAGCCGATGACATCCCCGCTCTGTGAGGAAAAATATCCAGAGCAGCAGCAGAGGCATTAGCTACAGCTAGGGCCGAAGCACTATAAAAACAAAAATGATACAGAATTATTAAATAAGGCTGTTCCTGCAACAAAAAACATAAGCATACGTAAATACCACTCACCAAGACACAGGAGAGGCTCCCTCTTAAAATACCCCGATGACAGCCCCAACGCTTTGCCATAAAGCGAGCCAAACCAAAACCAGTTAAATTTCCCGAAGCACCCGCAATCCCTACATACCCATACTCTTGGGGAGACCAGCCAAAAAATGAAATAAAAATATAAGGAGAAAGCGTTACATAACAAAAGATTGTACTCATTTGCATCGCTATAATAAAGCATAGTGTTCGATAATAAGAATCGTGGAAGAAGAGCCCATAGTTTTTAAAAAGAGTAAACCCTTGAGTTATTTTTTTGCTTGTCTCAAATGTTTCGGGAAGCCGCCACCAAACCATTAATGCAATAGCAATTCCAAACACCATAAGAAAGTAAAATTTTTTTTCCCATCCAAAATGATATTCTATAAACCCGCCTAGCATGGGAGCAATCCCAGGAGAAAGGGAAACGATCATCATAATGGTCGATGAAAAACGGGTAAGACTGGAACCTTCATAAAGATCTCGACCCATCGCTCTTGCAATTAAAGATCCGGCACTCACTGAAATACCGAGGAAAAATAACCCCAGCTGCAATTGAAGGATGGTTTGACAGTGTGCACACCAAAAACTGGCAAGGATAAAAAGTAAAATACCCCCTTTTGCAACAATAAGACGCCCTACTCGATCCGAAAAAGGCCCTAAAAGGAGATGCCCCAAGGAGGATCCTAAAAAAAACATGAAAAGAGTTAACTGAACAGCTTTTTCAGAAGTGCCCAAAGCTTTTCCAATAGCAGGCAAAGACGGCAAATAAAGAGAAATCGAAAAAATACCCAAACATGATAATAGACATAAAATAGAGATAAATAACCACGAGGATGGAAGTGGTGTCATAAATTTAGGCTCTACTTCTGGTGTTAACCCAATTGAGACCTCAAAGTGTAATCCTATATATACACCCCTCTATCTTTTTATTCTAATCTTTTATTCGTGCCCTTTTAAAAAATAAAATGATTAGCGGAAACTATAATTCGCCTCTTTCTTTCCAAATGTTAGTTAATAAGGGCTGGACTATGGACAAAATATACATTTTTTTGTTAAATTACATAAAAAACATAAGTATTCTAATTTTTACTCTGCTCTATTTACAGTTAGAGAACCTATCGATGAATCCTAAAGTACAAAATCATATTAAATTATTGAAAGAAAAAGACAAAGGTATCAGAAAACATATTTACATTATTGGCGCAGGAATGGCCGGCTTAATAGCGGCCTATGAATTAAAAAAATTAGGACATACCGTTACTCTCCTGGAAGGAAGTGACCGCGCAGGAGGTCGAATATTCACCCATCGATTTGGCGAGGGAAAGGATGCTCCCTATGGTGAATTAGGAGCAATGCGTGTTCCGTCAGTGCATGATTATACTCTTCATTATATTCGTGAATTCCAATTAGATAAAAAACTCAAGCATTTTATTGGTTTGTTTGAAAATGAGAACTGTCTTTTAAAGATCAAAAACACTATTTTTAAAATTAAAGATTTTTTAGCTACTGATTTTCTAAAGGATCAAAAATTTGGCTTCCTAAAAGAAATTGTAGGCACTTTTCTACCCGATGACATGGCAAAGTTAATTAATACAATTGATTTGCAGGACATTAATTTTTCTCAAGTAAAAAAAGGTTCTCCAATTTTTGCAGACTTAATAGAAGAATTTGCCCAAGCATTAGGCCCCAAAAACCCCTCCCTTAACTTAAGCCTACAGCACCTTCTCAAGGGACTTAAGACTCAATTTTTTTACCTCGACGGTGGAATGGATCAACTACCTTTAAAGATTGCAGATCAACTTACCCCCCATATTTTGTATAACGCTGAGGTATGTCAAATCACTAATCTAAATAACAAAGCAGAAATAAGCCTCCTCTGTAATGGAAAGTCTGAAACCATTACCTGTGATTATGTGATTTGTACCATTCCCTTTGCAGCCATGCGCAATATGAATTTGCAAAACTTTAACTCAGAAAAGTTAGAAGCAATTCATCGTTTAAAATATATAAATGCTTGTAAGATTTTGCTGCTTTGTAAAAATAGATTTTGGCAGAACAACTATAATATCCACGGCGGAACATCAATAACAGATGGCGTGGTGAGACAAATATACTACCCGCCGATAAGTCCAGAAGAATCAGGCGTACTCTTAAATTATACAGCAGGCAAAGACGCCGGTTATCTCTCTAATTTACCCCATCATCAAAGAATTGTGCATGCCAAAGAAGCTCTTGGCTATTTCCACCAAGAAATCCATGAAAACGATATGATCCTCAGCAGCGCAAGTATGGCCTGGGATACCTATAAATGGTCAAAAGGGGCGTTTTGCTTTACGTGGAGCAATGATGACCTTGATCATCCTCACAAAGAAAATGCTCCATCAACAGAAGCAAAGTCAAAATCAGATCTTTTACCTTGGCTCTATAAAGCAACCAGGCAACCAGAGGGACGAATTTTTTTCGCAGGAGAACATTGTTCACATGACCAAGGCTGGATCCAAGGGGCAATTATATCCGCCTTAGAAACGGTACGCACCATTGTCTCTCATTAAAATTTACCTTAAGTTGTCAGAATCCAACCATTCCTTTTGCCTACAAAAATATTTTTAAGCAGCAATACAGGGGCAGCCTTGAGCGCTGGTTCTTTTCATTGTTTTTTTCTCTCCCCCGACAATAACGGTGCCCTGATCATCCATGACAAGAGTATTAGGGCAAATAATGTCAAGGTGATACTGAGTTCGAGGGGTAAGACCTAACCCCCAATGGACACAGCCATTGCGATGACCATAAATTTCATTGGGGGTTCTATTAGCCTCTATAGCTTGCATATTGGTATTTGACCCGAACCCTATTTCCCACAAAAGTTTATATCGAGACTCTATCTCAAATAAATTCTTCAAAATATCATAAGCATCTTGAGCTTCTTTATCACAATAAACTGCTTTAGGATTTAAACGACCTTCGTTAATTTCAAAAATTATTTTTCCCTTCATGAGGGAAGAGAGTTTGCTATAAATGCGCTCTCTATCTTCGGCAAGAAATGAAGGTTTTCCCGAATTTACAATAGAGTATCCTGAAAAAGTGATTTCCCCACTAATATTTATATGCTTAACAATACCAGGATGATTGTGAAAAAGCGAAAATACACTTATTTCGCCAGAGGGCACAAACTGCTGACCGCCCCAGGGGATCATCCCTAATTGCTCAAACCATTCATATTCATCAGACATATGATGAAATATAGCTTCTGTCTTGGTTTCGGAATCAACAAACTTCAGGTACTTACTCTTTTCTGAAATTGCAAAAAAATTGTTAGTCCATTCCTGTTGAGAGTCTAAATCTGTGCGTTCCATAACTTCTAAATAGTATTTTATACTTTCTAGATCAATCTCACTTGAGCTACAGGGTAAAGTCATTAATTTATAATCTTCCCCCATCTCTTCATTACGAGGAAATTCAAATAAACAGTAAGGGGAAATAATAAGAATATGAACGCGACGTGGTAGGGAAAGAACAAGCTGATTAAAATCCTTTGCCGTATCAAACACACTTATTTCTGCCGTTAGATAATCACCTTTATGGATGGCAAAAGCATCTTTTAATTGACTATTTGTAAGAAGTCTAAAGTGACAACTTGCACTTTCACCCAGTTGTTTATATAGGTGAGGGTTTACTTGAATTTTTTCCATAATTTCACTTCAAAAAATTTAAGAACAATAAAAAGTTTGCGGTAAATTATCATTTACCGCAAACAATCTTATAACCTAATAACCTAAAGTTTCACCGTAAAGACGGCTATTTGTGCGACGAATCATGACGATTCTCCTTTTATTAGAGGGTTAAATTTGACAGTAATTACTGCTGTCAAAAAGCACATTAAATACATCTAAAATTTAAGTCAATGGTTGACTAATAGGAAAAATTAAGGAATTATCCGCTTAACTTTTAAAAAATATAATATAATATTCGGGGCTTTTTAAGGGAAGATTTCATAGATTATAAACATCATTATTTTTCAGCTAAAATGAGCACTTTTACTGATTCCGAGGAATTACCTTGCCCCATAGTCATTCAAGAGCTCCCCCCTCTTTGTTGGTGAGCATGATAATAAAAACTCTTGAGATGATTGTTAAGAGATTTATTATGATATAAGGGTATGTCTAACTTTTAGGGGCATGTTTAGCAAGAATCCGCTGCAATGTACGTCTGTGCATTTTTAAGCGTCGCGCTGTCTCAGAAACATTGTTACCGCATTCACTAAAAACCCGTTGAATATGCTCCCACTTGACTCGATCTGGGGACATTGGATCTTCGGGCGGCATGGGTTCAGATCCCTTTAACTGTCTTAAGGCATTATCAATCATGTCTGCATCTGCAGGCTTGGTTAGGTAATCCACGGCCCCATGCTTAATGGCGGCAACAGCAGTTGCAATATTGCCGTAACCTGTCAACATGACAATGCGTGTATTAGAGTTGGATGCTTTCAGGCTATTCACCAACTCCAAGCCATATCCATCCCCCAACTTGATATCCACAACAGCAAAATCAAAACCATTGTCAGCCAGAATGATTTTAGCTTCATCTAAGCTACCAGCCAATGTTACCTCATAACCGCGCCGTGTCATAATGCGACCCAGCTGTTCGCGCAATGGTTGGTCATCATCCACAATAATCAAAGAAGAACTAATTACCTGAGTGCTCATGCCTCACCTCTATTGCCTGGCGGGGGAAAACAATTTCGCACACCGCCCCCTGCTTATTGTAAAAGTACATCACCCCACCTCTTTTTTCTATCAAACTTTGTGCGATAAAAAGTCCCAGGCCTAAATGCACACCTTCTGTCGCATCAGTCCGTGATGAAAGGTAGGGATCCCCCAGACGGCTGAGCATGGATTCAGGATATCCCTCCCCATCATCTGAAATTTTTATCGTCAGATCTTGCTCAGTCCATCGACAGGTAATGGTCACGATTGATTGAGCAAACTGAACGGCGTTTGCAATGACATTTCCCAAAGCATGCTGGAGTTCTGGCGTTAACTCAATGACGGGAGCCTCTTGCGCACAGTCGATTTGCATCTCTTTGCCTGGCAGCTTACCATGACTTGCAATAACAACATCCAAAGCTGCCCGCAACGGCAACGCCTTAAAAGGAAGGATATGTTCGGCTGCAAAATCTCGAGAAAGCCCCTGCAAAATATCGCGACACCGAGAACTTTGCTCTGCTAAGATTCGCACATCATCTTTTACCACATTGCTTAGATTTTTGTCCGCTTGTAATTCCTTAATGACAAGCATCATTGTCGTCAAGGGCGACCCTAACTCATGGGCCGCAGCGGCTGCTAGAGCGCCGAGGGAGGCTAACTTTTGTTCGCGTGCCAGCGCTAATTCGGTGGCTTGGAGCGCTTGCGTCGTCCTTAAATAATAATGAGCCACCCGTCCCACATAAATGGCGGTAAAGACCATAGCCACACTGATTGCCACCAACACTGCAAAGCGCAATCGCCCTGGCAAGACTAGTCCTGTCAAATCCCAAGGCAAGGGAAATGTGGATCCATATAAAATAATAGTAGCCATTAAACCGCATCCGGTGACAATTAAGGCATCGCGGCGGCGCAAGAAGCCAGCCGCAATAACGACAGGTGCCAACAAAAAGACCGAAAAGGGGTTATTAAGGCCGCCGGTTAAATACAATAAGGCTGTCAATTGCCCAATATCATAGATTAAGTACAAATAAATATGACTGGCCGGTATTTTGTGTTTTGAGTGCTGAGTCAACATTAATCCGATATTGACAGCGACTGACAACACAACAATTGACCACGTAATTTGCTTGGGATAGACCATGTGAAAATATTGATCAATTAATACCAGTGTAATCGTTTGACCTATCAGAGCAATCCAGCGCAAGGTAATCAGCAATGAAAAAGAAATTGATGGTCTGGTGTGCGACATTGGATAACTTTGCATAATAATTTTCATATGATATGACTTAAGCTAACTTATAGCAGCAAAAACAAGGATAAAGCACATGAATTTTCGCCTCCTGCGCCTCAGCCTCTTAGGGTTATCCATTGGAATTGGCCTTATTGGATTGGGGGCCTATTACATCAAAAATCAAGCTATCCATTTTAATCAGGATAGCGATCGACATCTGCCCAATTTAGGGGGTCCCTTCACTTTGGTCGATCAATTCGGCAAAACCCGCACTGAGCAAGACTTTCGTGGCAAGTACATGCTGGTATATTTTGGCTATAC
Source organism: Candidatus Paracaedibacter acanthamoebae (assembly GCF_000742835.1). Lineage (GTDB taxonomy): Bacteria > Pseudomonadota > Alphaproteobacteria > Paracaedibacterales > Paracaedibacteraceae > Paracaedibacter > Paracaedibacter acanthamoebae. Next base: position 1,645,118 of record NZ_CP008941.1, read on the forward strand.
CTTCTGTCCTGATGTCTGTCCGCTGGGTTTACGCAATCTCAGTAGTGCCCTTGCTACCCTAGGACGTGATCTCGATCAAGTGGCGCCCATTTTCATTACCATTGACCCAGAACGTGATACAGTGGAATCGCTGCAAAGCTATGCCTCAACCATTCACTCCTCTTTTGTGATGTTAACAGGAACACAGCGTGAGCTTGACCCTGTCCTAAAGTCTTATAATGTCTATGCGGTTAAGGCAAAACCAGACGGCACCATGGCTGATTACTTAATGGATCACAGCTCTCTCATTTATCTCATGGACAGGAATGGCACCCTCGTCGATTTCTTTCCCCATACGGCCTCACCAAAAGAGATCGCGGATAAAATCCATAAACATTTGATGCAAGAAATCCAAAAATCATAAGGCTTTGTTGACTCACCAGAGTCAGCAGAGGTATGGTAAAGCTCTGTATATCTAACTTATTTGATTCCATTGAGGAGCCCTTTACTGGCGAATGCTTAAAATATTTCTGCCGGCGCTAGATAGACAAATCCTATAAAAACAAAGAATTGAGATCGATTCACCGTGATTCAAAAACTAAAAAATTTAGCGATAAGACTTGCAAAATCTTGGTATCAAAAAGACGCTAAAGATGATAGGCTGAAAAACTGTTTTTGGGGATCCAAGGACTATAAAATGCGCATTTTCCCTTTCTTCTTTAGTCTGATAAGTTTTTGCCTGGCAGATTCCGACCTTAGAAACTATGTTGAATCCAACTTACCTCAGACGAGCAACGTGCGGCATCTTGAATGGCAAGGCCAATCCTATTGGGTAAAAAAAGCAGATGCAAATAAAGGATGGTTATCCTATACTGGCAAAAAAATAGTTAACTTCTTAGTTCCAGACAAGATTATTGCACCCACAACGATTTGCAATGAAACCATTTTAAAAATAGAGGCACGGCGGCTTAAAGAATGCGACCAAAAACAAGGATCCTGTGCTCGTCTGATTATGCAAGGAGACGATTGGATTCTTGTAAGCGATGCCGGGAAAAGTTTTGAATATGTTCTGCGCGGCTTGCCCGTAGACCAGCGTCTGCCCTATATTATGAAAGGTTTAGAGGCGGTCCTGAATCTACATGATCGACATATGGTGCACGGTCGAGCCAGTGTCAAGGATCTTACACTTACCCCTCAAAATCAATTCCTCTTTATTGACCTTGCAGAAGATCCAGAGTCATTGATGACCTATGATGAAGCTCGCACCCGTGATCTTATCAATTATTTTATGACAACAGTTGCATTCCTCAGAACAGATGAAGCCCTGGAACACCAATATGCCACCCTCTTTATAGAAAAATTTCCCCAAGACCTTAAACCCCTTTTGCATCGGGTTATCGATAAAACCAAATGGTTGGGGAAAATAGCTTATGCAGCCCAATGGTTTGGCGGTAAAGACACCGTAAAATTTGCACAGGCTCATCGGTTGTTGCATAAACGATTAAAGTAAGAAATAGTCGATAGGTAAATCGATTAATTTCCTTTGACGTTAAGAGAGAAATAAGTTATAAACAACACAAGACTGAAATTTTTAGGTATTTTTTTAAGGATAAATAATGGCTAATCATCGTAATGCAGAAAAAGCTGCGCGCCAAACAGAACGTCGCACAAAAGTAAATCGCGACCGTGTTGGTCGCATTCGTACGTTCCTTCGGAAGGTTGAAGAAGCAATTTCTTCTGGTTCAAAAGAGACAGCAACTGCAGCTATTCGCGTTGCTGAAGGCGAAATTATGCGCGGTGTTACCAAAGGCGTTATTCACAAGAATACAGCTTCCCGCAAGGTTTCTCGCTTAACAAAGCGTGTTAAGGCTATTGCATAACACCAGCCTTTTCTATTTATAGAGAGCCTTGCCCCTAAGGGTAAGGCTTTTTTAATAAGCTTAAAACCATCGTCTTTTACCCCCTTAATGGCATCCAAGACTTTTGGTTAAGGCCATAAATTTTATGAGGTACAAATATGTTACACTCAACAGATGTTGTTATTATTGGATCGGGGCCCGTTGGTCTTTTTGCTATTTTTGAATGTGGAATGCTCCGCCTGGATTGTCATGTTATTGACGCCTTGGACGCGATTGGCGGACAATGTGCGGCCCTATACCCTGAAAAACCCATTTATGATATCCCGGCTCACCCACAGGTTACGGGTGCAGAGCTAATCGACAATTTGGAACGTCAAATTCGTCCATTTAATCCCACCTTTCACCTTGGCCACCAAGTAACCCATATTGACCAGCTGGACCAAGAAGGAAAATCATGGAAAATCAAAACGTCTAAAGGCACTGAAATTCACTGCAAAAGCATCATTATTGCAGCAGGCGTCGGTGCCTTTGGTCCCAACCGCCCCCCTCTCGATAGCATCGAAAACTATGAGAGATCGGCTGTTCAATATTACGTCAAAAGTCGTGAAACTTATCGCGGCAAAAACGTTGTTATTGCTGGCGGTGGAGATTCTGCTGTTGACTGGGCAATTTCTTTAAGTGAAGTTGCCACCCGAGTAAGCGTTGTTCACCGTCGCCCTAAATTCCGAGCTGCCCCTGAAAGTGAAGCGCGCCTCAATGACCTGGCCAGCAACGGTATTATCGACCTGATTACGCCATTCCAACTTGAAGGGCTCGAGGGAGATGGAGAGAGCCTCAAGGCCGTCGTGGTCAAATCCCTTGATGGCGCTATAAAACACATTGAAGCCGATCATTTACTGCCATTCTTTGGCTTATCCATGAACTTAGGCCCCATTTCTGAATGGGGGTTGGGCATGGATAAAAGTCACATCCAAGTGGATCATTTAACGGCAGCAACAAATCGTCCCGGAGTTTATGCCATCGGCGACATTGCGACATATCCTCATAAACTTAAGTTAATCTTAACCGGTTTTGCCGAAGGAGCCCAAGCAGCCCACTCTATTCGTCAGTTCATCTATCCCGATGAAATTGTTCACTTTGAGTATTCCACAACGAAAGGCATACCAACCAAGGAAGAAAAAGCAGCGTAGGATTAATTCTACAACAGTAATTTCACATCTCCCGGTAGCATTAAAAGCTACCTTTTTTTATTCTTCTTAGACGTGGGCAGCATACGCTTGGCATGCTGCGTAATAAAATGCACAGCAAAAAGGGGAAATCATATAGTCCCGTCGCCTCTGGCCATAATTGACGACACAACGTAACGATGGCTGAAACGGCATTCGCAATCAAGCCCTTAGGTGCATTACCTTCTCAACCATTCGTACACAACGAGGGAGGCGCCTGCTGCTGAGTTTTTTATTTTATATGGGTTATATATATAGCTTTATTTCTTTTATACGGATTACCCTCCACCTTACACATTGAAATTTTAGCTCTCCCTTTTTATAATTAAGTGACATAAATAGCCCTGTTTTAAAATAAAACTCTTATTGACCATTGGGTTACACCATATGAAACTTGACCATAACTTTTTTAATCGTAATTGTGCTGTTGTTGCCCATGATTTAATCGGCAAGAAATTAGTTTTTGGCGAGCATGCTGGAATTATAACAGAAACCGAGGCCTATCGAGGTGCCGATGATCCTGCCTCTCATGCCCACCGGGGAATAACCCCGCGCTCTGCTATTATGTTTGGCCCACCCGGCAAAAGTTATGTTTATTTTATTTATGGCATGTATTACTGCTTGAATATTGTAACAGAACCGGAAGGGGAAGCCAGTGCGGTTTTGATCCGCGGGCTTAAATTACTTACGCCACCGTTGACCCACCTCAACGGCCCTGGAAAACTGTGCCGTCATCTTGGTATTACCACGCGTCATAACGGGATAGACCTTCTTTCTGACCCAACATTCTATGTATCGGAAGGAATACAGGATGTGGATGTCAACATTACGCCGCGCATTGGAATCAAAAAAGCCACGGAAAAACCGTGGCGCTTCGTGTTGACTCTATAAACGGCAACCTATTTTATAGCCCTGTCGAAAAAGTTTTTTAACCGATGATTGGCCTACTTTTTTAACTCCAGAGGAATTATCCTCCTAATTCATCATCTTTAATGATAATTTCATCTTTCCGAACAAAGTTGAGTTTTTCTTTGGCCTGCTCTTCCAACATATCCGTATCTAAGCTATCAGGACGCATGAGGTGCACGCGTTGTTCCAACGCTTGCTGCTCTGTCGTTACAGCGTGGAGTTTTTGTTCAGCTATGGTAACTTGTTGCTTCAGCCGCCCCCAAGCCAACAACCCTCTCTCTCCCTGGATAAGATGATAGACAAAATAGATCAGCAAGCTAACGGCAATAACCGGCCCCATCACATATTGAAAGCGCGCGACTAAATCATTTTTCACAGTGAACCTCCAAAATACATCACCCCCATCATATCTTGCTCTGAATAAAGTCACAATACGCTTGACAGTTTTGTCAAAAATTTCATTTGATTATCACCTTAAAGCAGGCTTGAGAAGCCTCTCAAAAAAAGCTATTATGTCTGCAAACAGAGAGTGGGTTTCGTGAAAAATCATTTAATAATAATCGGTCTATCTGCGCTTTTAGCTGGCTGTAGTTGTACACCGCCGACTAAGGCGGCCAAAGAAATTTGTACCGGCACTAAAAAACCCTATAAAATTCAAGGAAAAGCTTATCACCCTCAAGACCATTATGACTATGATGAAGATGGTGTGGCCTCCTGGTATGGGCCCGGTTTCCATCAGCGTCCCACATCCTGCGGGTCAATTTATGACATGCATTCTTACACTGCTGCCCATAAAACATTACCCATCCCCTCTGTAGTAGAGGTCACCAATCTTGAAAACGGTAAAAACTTAAAGTTAGTCATTAATGATCGCGGCCCCTTTGTGGATGATCGCATTATTGATCTTTCTAAAAAAGCAGCTCAAGAATTGGGAACCCATAATAAAGGACTTGTTCGCGTCAGAGTTAGAGCTATTCCCGAAGAAAGTAAGGATTTAGCCGCCTACCTTAAACGCTATGGACGATATGGCATTGACCCCGCGGGCCGCAAATGGGATGAAATTTATTTCCAAGAAATTGCGGGCAAATCGCCTACTGAAGAAGTCATGGCCGAAGATCCAGCAATTGTTAAAGCCGTCATGCGCAGTAATAGCCACCATCCCCCTGTTTTGCAAAACACGGTCATGCACAGCAATCAGCATCAGTTCAGACCACAAAACTTAACATTCACGCGCGAGGAAGAAGTCATTTTTGAAGAATTGCTGGATACGCCGCCCTCACCTCCCGTTAAAAAATCCGCTTCTAAACCGCAGACGAAAAGCAATGCATCCGGTAGACACTTTATTCAAGTGGGAAGCTTTGTCCAAAAAGCCAATGCAGATCGCCTAAAACAGCGCCTTGCAAGACACGGTAAAGCCGCAATCGTACGTGATAAACAAAGTGGTAATATGTACTCAATTAAATTAGGCCCTTATTCCACGCGTCAATTAGCACAACAAAAACTAAATCTCGTCGAGACCGAAGGGCATCATGGTGCCCGCCTCATCAGAAATTAATACACAGGAGAATACATGTGAAGAATACGGCAGCCTTGAGTTTACTTATCTCATCTTTAATTTTGAATGCCGAAGCTAAACCAAAAAAGGCAAAAAAGCAACCAGCTGCCCAGCCTATAGAGCAAATTCAACCGGCGCCGCCGCCTCTTGATATTCCCGGTGTCTCACCGGTTATCGCCGCCTCGCTGCGCATTGATACACTCGCTGAACAAGCCATCGTTCTCGATTATTACTCTGGGAAAATACTTTTTGAGAAAAACGCGGATACAGCCATGTACCCGTCCTCCATGACCAAGATAATGACAGCCTATATGGCTTTTGAAAAACTGCAAAAAGGTATTGCTCATCCTGACAGCCCTATCACTGTTAGTGAAAAGGCCTGGCGGACGGGTGGTTCCAGAATGTTCTTAAATATCAATACCCAAGCAACTGTCAATGAACTCCTCCATGGAATTATCATCCAATCAGGCAATGACGCATCGGTTGCTTTGGCCGAAGGTTTGTCGGGATCAGAAGAGGTATTTGCCGCGGAAATGACCCAAAAGGCTCATGAATTTGGATGTATTAATACAACCTTTAAAAATGCGAGTGGCTTGCCTGATCCTGAGCATAAAACAACAGCCCGTGATTTAGCTAAGATTGCCTATCGTGTCATTCAAGATTATCCGCAACACTATAGTCTCTTTGCCAAAACGTCCTATACTTATAGCGGCATTACTCAACCCAACCGTCACCCTTTACTCGACAAAAATATTGGCTGCGATGGCCTCAAGACGGGGATGACTGATTTAGGAGGCTATGGGGTGGTGGCATCGATCCAAGAAGGTGACCCACAAAACAATCACAAACGCTTTATTATTATTGTTAATGGTTTAAAGACAAATAAGGCTCGTTCTATTGAGGCTCTAAAACTATCCAATTGGGCTCTAAAAGCTTTTACCACGCTGACTCTAGCCAAAAAAGGACTTGTCATTCAGAATGCGCCCGTTTATTCAGGCGCTGAAAACATTGTTCCTGTTGCCCCCGCAGCGGATGCCTTTGTCACCGTTCCAACCGTGGTAAAAGATCAAGTTAAATATGAAATTAAATTCGATGGGTCTATTACAGCTCCTATCGCTGCAGGACAAACTCTTGGTAAGCTGATCGTAAGTGCCCCGATGTATGCTCAACCAGTAGCCTTTGATCTGGTTGCGACCAAAGATGTTGAAAAAGCTGGAATTTTTAAGAAAATCTGGCGTTCAATCACTCATATCTTTGGAGGCAAAGCATGAGCCGCGGCTATTTTATAACTTTTGAGGGAGGCGAAGGCACGGGCAAATCCACTCAATGCCAACTCTTAGCCGAGTCCTTAAGACTTAAGGGTAAAGAAGTTGTTGTAACTCGAGAACCGGGTGGCACAGATGGCGCAGAGCTAATTCGCGCTCTTCTGGTTTCAGGTGATATCAATCGTTGGTCTGGCGTAACAGAGGCTTTATTGCTCAATGCGGCCCGGGTCGATCATTGGGATAAAGTCATTTCTCCGGCGCTTAACCGCGGCGCCTGGGTTATTTGTGATCGTTTTGCCGACTCGACGATTGCCTATCAGGGATATGGACGAGGCTTAAACATTAACTTTCTTTGGGAGCTGCATAACTCAGTCCTTCCCGGAATTCATCCTGACTTAACGCTGGTCTTTGACTTAGACCCAGAAATTGGGATTACCCGTGCCTTGGCGCGTCGCACCAGTGAAGTCAGATTTGAAAAGATGGATCTAGATTTTCATAGAAGGATGCGCAACGGCTACCTAGAAATCGCCAAGAACAATCCCCAGCGATGTCGGATTATTGATGCCCGCCAAGGTATTGAAGAAATTCATTCAGATATAAAACGCTTACTTGAAGTCACCCCATAAGATACTTTCCTTCGGCGGTAATAAGAAAAAGGACAAAAAATATTCTTATATAAAAATTGGAATAATGGCGCTCTGTAATTATTTTAAACATCAATTTTATAAAATAATAATGTTGCTATGACTAAAAATTTATTTCTTGCAATCTGCACCTTAATTCAAGCAAATGCTCAAGAAGATTTATCCTTCTTAAAAGAAAATAATTTTAGTTCGCGCCCAGTTAAATTAATGATACGTATTGAAAATACTGATTTTATTCCCAGCCTTAAGCCCCCCGCCATGGATATTACCATCCTTGAGGCCAGCACGTCTTTATTCTTAGAAAAAAGCAATCTTAAACTTGGCTACCAAAAGCTAGAAATGAATCTACATTCATTAGAATTAACCTTTATCCTTCCGATGAATGACCTTCGTCTTCCGTGTGTACTTAATAACATTCCCGTGCGCAGCGAAGTAAAACTAGAAGATGGGGTGTTTCCTTCCCAGTATTTACTTACCCTCACACCGACTGCGGAAAGATATAAATTGACATTTAATTCTACAGTTACTCAAAATTTTTGGGCGGTCACAAAAAAGCATAATAGATTAAGAGATAACTTCTAAAAATTCACTCTACACTTCAATGTTTTAATTATGAGACAGTAATTACCGTTGATTTTTTTATGTTGAATATATTTGAATTTCTAGCCTAAATAAAATGAAAAGGAATATTAAATGGAAAAATCTAACATTATAATACCTCTTTTTTTAATCCTGCAAAATTTTACTAGCCCTGTCCTTTCAATGGACAAAGAGTGCGGCGTTGCCTCTTCAGCATCTTCAAAAAAACCCTTACATCTTAAATGCGATCAGTCTATAGGCCCACAAAATTTTGAAAAAATGATTAATGAACACCCCGATCATCCTTTAATTAAAGTAAGTACTGAATTCCTCTCAAAAAAAGAGAGCAATGAGGGGGCTCATGTCCATACAGATACGCAACATAATAAAAATATAACTTCTTTAGGATTATCACCTCACATTGGATCTCGTGTAAATAACGTTATCCCCTCTACAGAATTTGAGGGCCTTCAGAAAAATCTTCCTTGTACTTTCCCTATGAATGGACGAATGATTAATTTTTTAAATCTATACCAATTAAAAACTGGGGATAGGAAAGGGCAATATTTAGGGGCTAATATATTTAATTTTTCTGATGTATTATCCACAAAAAATAATCAGCAATATATTGCGACAGAAGCCCCTTATGATAAGTTTGACTATTATAGAATGGTTATTGACTGCAATGCTGCCATTTTAGTTAGCTTAACCACTGATAAGGATGATAGTGAAGCTGGCGCTTTTCCAAAACTTAGAAATGGCCTGAGTGTGGTATTGCATCATCTTAAGAAGGATGAAATTATCGATGTAGATGGTTATGAAGTTAAAGTAACAGAAGAAAGAGTCAAACATCTAGGATCTCAAACTGATATTTTAATTAAAACTCTTGTCATTTCGAAAGGTGAAGAAAAGAGAGAACTGCATCATATTATTTACAAGAATTGGTTAGATGGTAGTCTCGGAAGTTCTGCAGAAGCCCTTGCCTCCTTACTTCTGACGATTCACCATTCAGAAAAGATATTAGGCTCAAAAGATACTAATCCATTAGTTGTTAACTGTGGCTATGGCTATGGTAGAACAGGTATTTTGATTCTCATGCACCAACTCTCAAAAATGCTACCCACTGATGTCAATCTATACGATCTATCTAAAATAACAGTGGACATCAATCCTTTGCTTACCGTAATAGAATCCAATATAGCCCAAGGTTCGCCTATTGGTATTTATAACACTGAACAAGAGATTGCTAAACTAAAGCTACTGATGGAGAGTATAATAGCTATATTAGTACGTCAATGACAAAGGGTAATAAGAAGGCAACTAACTATAGCTATCCCTTTAGAAGAACTGCCTTTGCAGGCAGGATGCAAACTATTTTTGATAAAATCAGGTTCGTTTGGATTGAAAAAAGGCCTCAGCCATAGTTTTAAAAGCAGGTGAAGCCAGACGCGCTCCAAATGCTTTGAACTCTTCCGCCATACGTCCGTCCACCTCTATTGACTGTAATTTTAATAAGCGCTTGGTTTCAAAAAGGGCTGATGGATCCTTGCCCAACAACTGTTTAAGGATGCCAAGACTACAAGCCTCTAACTCTGTCGGATCCACCACACGGTTGACAAGTCCGAGATAGAGAGCTGTCTCTGCTGTGAATGACTCTCCTAATAATAAAAGTTCAGCAGCACGAAGATAACCAATCCGAGCCGGCAAAAGGAGTGAACTCGCCGCCTCAGGCACAAGAGCAAGGTTAATAAACGGCAGTTGAAAACGCGCATCCGTTGTCGCCACGACAAAATCGCCATGCAATAACATCGTTGTCCCAATTCCCACAGCCACCCCCTGAACAACCGCAATTAGTATTTTGGGAAATGACGCTAAAGCTTTTAAAAACCTTGGTGCAGATGCATTCATCGATATCTCTTCCATCGACAAAAAATCTGCGAGATCATTTCCGGCTGTAAAACAATCGCCAGTACCCTCAAGTTTAACAGCAATGATGTGACTATCGTTCGTAGCAAGAGTAAGCGCCCCGACCAGAGCATCATACATCTCATTGGTAATTGCATTCTTTTTATCCGGTCGATTGATCCGAATGGTTAGAATGGGACCATCTTTATTGACTAAGATATGTGGCTCTGCCATGACTACTCCCTCTTTAGAAAGGTTAATGAACTTTTACGAAAACGGTTTTACTTTCTCACCGCAACAAAATCAGAGGTTGACTCAAACGCCAGCACTTCCCCTTCATAAATGGTCGCCGCCAGCGTTAACCGAGCCCGTCCTTTCCGATTAAACGCCCCTAGGAAAACAGCAATTTCTTCTTCTGTTGGGGTAGGACAAAACACTGTAAAATCCGAAATGACAGGAGCCGAAAATTTTGACTGGCTGGTATGAACAAAAATATTGGCCGCAAGTTGATGTTGTTTCAAGATAAAATCCACCACAGCCCAGCTGCATAAAGAGGCGACACTAAACAAGCTGCCGCCAAAGGCAACACCTTTATCCTTAATGTTGGCAGCGATTGAGGCCTTCAACGTCACCCCTTTTTCGGAAGAATCGACAACATCAATATCCATCGCCGAGGTAACAGGAACTTTTTCAGTCATAAAATCTCGCAGAAATTGAGCGTGCATCGTCACTCCTTATACCAATTTTAGTTCTTTAAGCCCCAAATCCTTAAAGTAGGATCGAACTGTGTCAAGCTTCACTTTGCTAATATGATTTGGCTGCCATTTGGGTTCATTATCCTTATCAACCAATAAGGCTCGAATACCTTCAAAAAAATCATAATGCTCAACAAATCGCTGACTGAGTCGGAACTCTATCGGCAAACATCGTTTTAAAGACATTCCCCGGGTCCGCTTCAACAACGTAAAGGCAATAGCCATACTCAAAGGCGATTTCTTTGTAAGATTGCGCACCCATTCATAAGCTTTTGGATGCTTGACTTCATACAGTTTGTCCAAAATTTCTGGTACTGTTTTACCCGTAAAAATTTCATCAATTAAAGACTGATATTGAGCCAGTTCAGAAGCGGGAGCATCCGTGTTAAATCGCGCCATAGCCTCGTTCACTTGCTTTGCCGATGACGTCTGGGTCAACGCCTCGCGTAACTGCCCCATCTTTTCGGAAGGAACATAGTGAGTGGCAAGACCACAATACAGAGCGTCTGCTCCTTTAATCTTCTCCCCCGTAATCGCCATAAACATCCCAAGTCTGCCAGGACATTTATTGAGGAAATAACTCGCCCCCACATCCGGGAAAAAGCCAATCGCGGTCTCTGGCATCGCCATGACGGTTCGCTCTGTCACAATACGGTGAGATCCATGCACACTTATCCCTAAACCACCCCCCATACAAATACCATTAATGAGGGAAATGTAGGGTTTGGTGTACTTACTGATATAGTAGTTTAGCTCATATTCTTCGCGAAAAATTGCATCTTGATAATCGCGCCGATCTTCTAGCTTTGCCAAATAGACTGACCGAATATCGCCACCGGCACAAAAAGCTTTATCGCCGCCGCCCTCAATAATAACGCACGCAATCTGATCATCTTGCTCCCATTGCTTTAACGTTTTCATCATGGCGCGGATCATATCTAAATTCAACGAATTGAGTGCTTTGGGTCGATTGAGCGTTATAATTCCAGCATGACCAATTTTTGAAAAAAGAACCTCTGCTTCTGGCGTTTCCATTGCGACCGCGGCTACCATGTGTTACTCCCCTGTTTAACTCAATACTTTACGGGCAATAATAACCCGCATAATCTCATTTGTTCCCTCAAGGATTTGATGGACGCGCAGATCCCGGACTAACCGTTCGATCTGATAGTCCTTAATGTAGCCATAGCCCCCATGGAGTTGCAGCGCCTCATTAACCACCTTAAATCCAACATCAGTCGCAAATCGTTTTGCCATGGCACAATAAAGCGTAGCCTCTGGATCGCCTTGGCTCAACATAAACCCTGCCCTATACACCATGAGTCGGGCCGCTGACAATTCTGTTTCCATATCGGCGACCTTAAACTGCAATGCCTGAAAATCCGATAAAAATCGACCAAACTGCTGACGTTCCTTAATATATGACTTTGCTAAATCCAAACCATATTGGGCTCCGCCTAAAGAACAGGCTGCAATATTAATACGCCCTCCATCAAGGCCCATCATCGCGATTTTAAAGCCATCGCCTTCATCACCAAGGCGGTTTGCCACAGGAATTCGGCAATTGTCAAAATTAACCACGCACGTTGGCTGAGAGCGCCAGCCCATTTTTTCTTCTAGTTTGCCAAAACTTAACCCTGGCGTTCCTTTTTCAACAATAACGGCCGAAATTCCTTTTGGCCCCTCTTCCCCTGTACGCACCATAACAAGATAAAGGTCACTCACTCCCCCGCCTGAAATAAAGGCTTTTGCCCCATTTAAAATGTAATGATCCCCTTGCCTTATGGCTTTTGTCTTTAAAGAGGCCGCATCGGATCCACTGCTTGGCTCTGTCAAACAATAACTGGACAGCCAATCAAAGGAAGACAGTTTTGGCAGCCAGGCTTGATGTTGGTCGGCTGTACCAAAGCGCTGAATCATTCCCCCAACCATATTATGGATTGATAAATAAGCAGAGGTGGCAACACATCCCTGAGCCAACGCTTCGAAAATCAAGGCGCCGTGGAATCGGTTTAGATTGCATCCGCCAAACGCTTCCCTAATAAAAAGTCCAGCAAATCCAAGAGAAGCAGCTTGACGCATGGTATCCACGGGAAATATTTCTTTATGATCCCAGTCTGCCGCATAAGGCTGGAGATGCTCCCGCGCAAAGGATTCTGCCATTGCTTTGATTTGTGCGTGTTCTGAATTGAGATAAAAATCCATGGTGCATGATTATAGAAAAGTCTATAATATTAGCTTAACCAGAGTTAACTAAAAACAAAAGGATGAATTTATGATTTGGGGAACATATCCGACCACACGCTTGCGACGCTTACGCCAATCGGCATGGATCCGTGATTTATGTTCAGAAAATGATTTAACACCAAGCGATTTAATTTGGCCGATTTTTGTTCGTGACGCAGAAACTTCACCTTTAATTCCCAGTATGCCCGGCGTCAACCGTTTAACAATCGATGAGTTGAGCGAGGCGGCCCCACAAGCAGCAGACGTGGGTATACCAGCCATTGCTCTCTTTCCCACAACACCCCCCGACTTACGCAGCGCCGATGGCAGTGAAGCCCTTAATCCTGACAATCTTATTTGTCGGGCAGTGCAAGCCATTAAATCATTAAACCTCAATATTGGGGTTATTACCGATGTGGCTCTTGATCCTTATACAGATCATGGACATGACGGCATTATTATTAATGGCGTCCTTGATAATGATGCAACCATTGAAGTTTTAGAACAGCAGGCCTATATCCAAGCCCAAGCCGGCGCTGATGCCCTTGCGCCATCGGACATGATGGACGGTAGAATCGCAGCCATTCGCGACTATTTGGACGATCATGGTCACAAGGAACGCCTTTTAATCAGTTATGCAGCCAAATATGCCTCAAGCTTTTACGGACCATTTAGACAAGCGGTGGGAACGCCCCCCTCGGGAACTTAAAGGATAAGAAAAGTTATCAACTAAATCCTGCCAACAGTGATGAAGCTATGCGAGAAATTGCCCAGGATATCCAAGAAGGGGCAGATATGATCATTGTTAAACCCGGCATGCCTTATTTAGATATTATTCAACGCGCATCGACTCAATTTAATATTCCAACGCTGGCCTATCAAGTAAGTGGGGAATATGCGATGCTTCAAGCTGCCATACAAAATGGCTGGATGGATGGTGATCGAGCCATCTTAGAATCGCTAATTGCCTTTAAACGGGCCGGTACGAAGGGGATTTTGACTTATTTTGCCTTTGATGTTGCCAAGAAATTGTGTGAATAGGCTTTTTCTGAGCAAAGAGATCGCCATTAGACAGATCTCGCTGCGACCTGGCCCCTTCAAGTCTATCGCCAAGAATAATGACTGATTCTATAAAGACGATGACCGCCTAATATTAAAATGATACGGCTTTTTAAAATGAAGTGATCCAAATGAAACAGTCATCCTAACTCTAATGCGAGGCATCAATTTTTACTTCTTGCTGCCCCTGTATTTTACACTTCAATACTATTTTTACTGAAAATTAATCACTCCAAATAGACGTTTTATTTTTAAAAATAAGAGCTTCTTTTTTCGACTTTAGATTTTTATGAGAAATCAAATTTTATATATTCTTCGGATCAAATTAATCCATGTCATGATTTTCCTTTACAGAGTGGCCATCTTAAGAAAAAGAGCACCTATTATTCTTACACCTTAGTAACGACATTATTTCTGCTTTCTACCTCTATTATCGAAGCCGCCACTATCAATATACCAAGCGGCGATACTCAAAATATTTCAGGAGACTATGATGGAGGAACAATAGAATCTGGAGGCATGCTAATCAACCCAGGATTGCTCAACAACTTTAGTACCTTGGACAACGATGGTACCATAGTAAGTAACGCTTTCAGTTTTGTAATCAATAAGCCGGGTGCTGTATTGAATAACAATAATAGCATGAGTAACGATACCAATGCTTTGTATAACAACAGTAGCGCCATAGTGAATAACAATGGCACCCTAAATAACAGCAGCACTACTGTTTACAACGAGAATGGCGCAACATGGAACAATAATGGGGCCATGAACAATACGAACAGTACGACCCTATACAATAATAGTGGAGCTACATTCAATAACAATGGGACCCTCACCAATACTTTTAGTAGTTTGGAGAATAGTGGTATGTTGGTTATAACAGCGCGGATGCCATCCTGAACCATGACAGTGGCGCGTTGCAAAACATTGGCTCCCTACAAAACAGCGGGACCCTGACAAATAGCTACACCTTAAATAATAGCGGCTCTCTCGACAACCATGGCACCCTGACGAATAGCTATACGTTAGAGAACAGTGGTATCTTAGACAACCATGGAACTTTGAACAACAATTACCTAATGACCAATACCACTGGGGCCACCTTAAACAACCATGAAACCCTGAATAATTTGATGTCGATAACTAACAGCACTGGAGAGTTACCACAACGAATAAAGGAAAATGGTTTAATGGCGACAGTTCTACACAGGGAAATTTGAACAATGATGGCATTCTAGAAAATGAAGGCATCCTAGCTAACAATAATGGCTATTTCACCAGCAATGGAGGTGCCGTTATAAATAATAGGAATACAGGAGCGCTGACTAACAACCACACTTTCCTTAATAGAGGTACATTTAATAATGATGGTATCTTTAACAATAACAGTACTTTAAGTAATACTGGCTCTTTCAACAACAGTGGTAATCTTATTAATACAGGAACAACCAGCCTTATTAACATTGGCACAGGTGGTACTACAGGAAATTTAAACGGTAATGTAGTTAATAATTGGAGGGCGTTTGGTTTTCAATCGCAGCAATTCCGTTACTTACGCAGGTACCATCTCTGGGAATGGCAGTGTTACTAAACAAGGCAGTGGAAAGCTTACTCTCACAGGCAACAGCAACACCTTCTCAGGTACCACAATAGTTGTTGCCGGCGAACTAGCTGTCACCGGTTCCCTTGGCAACTCTGACGTTACCATCCAGAATGGGGCCTCCTTAAGTGGAACAGGGTCAATAAACTCAGCAACATTTGAGCCCGGCGCTACTTATGTTGCTAAAATTGCCCTCAATGATTCATCAGAGTACCTTACCGTGAATGCGTCAACATCCCTCACCCCGGCAACCCTCCTCATCACCGCAGAAGCAGGGACTTATACGGTGGGAAACACCTATACAGTGCTCCAAGGGTTCATTCCGGCGAATACAGCATTCAACTCAGTTTCAGTAACAGGAGCTTCCCTCAGCTATAAAGTGAATTATAGCTATGGGGCGGGTGGTAATGTCCGACTAACCATTAAATCGCCCGTCATTCCAGAATCTACCGTTTCTGGTAATGCCAACATAGTTGCCCGATACCTTAACACGCATGCACCAACGTCTCTGAGAGAGACCCTTATCAAGTTACCTTCAGATCAACTGACCAAAGCTCTTAATGAGCTTAGTCCAGCTGCTTAAAATCCTAGGGCTACTATATGATTAGCCATAATGAGCTCGGACACATGACCACAGCCTTTAATTGGGTGGGCATGGATAGATTAATTGAAAACACAGGACAAACACGACTTGGATTGGTAACTAACCTAGCCTCTTTCAAACAGGATTTTACTCAACTCTTTGCCTCTAAACTGCAGCATAAAACCACTGCCTTTGCTATTGCTCCGGCCACGGATCCCAAGCACCTACCCGTGTCGGCTCGACTTAATATGGGCAAGGTTACCCTTTGGGTTCAAGGGGTCGCTGGACGCTTTAGCTGATACATCTGGTGGCGCTAAACAAGGCCTAGACGGTAGCACCTATCAAACCAATGTCGGTTTAGACTATGCTGTTACCTCAAAGTTTAAAGGAGGAATTACTGTTGGGCATGGGTATAATCAATATAAAACCAAACTTAATGGTGAAAAAGGGAGTATTAACTCCTCTCGAAGCGGTTTGTATGGATTATGGAAACCAAGCCCCAATTGGTATATCAATGGCACAGCTTATTATGGCTACCACCGCTTAAAGAGTGAAAGAATCATGACCTTTATCCCAGCTGTTGCCGCTCATAAAAACTCTGGCAGCCATGTCAGTGGCATAGTCGAAGTTGGCCGAGATATTACCTTACCCCAGTCCGTAACATTAACACCTTATATCAGTGGGGGCAGCTTGGTTATGTATGAGAAGGGCTATACAGAAACCGGGGCGGGTATTCAGAACCTTGCTGTCCAAGGTCATCATAGCAAAACCCTGCAAGGAAAAACTGGTATCCAATTGTCTAAATTTTGGAATTTTGATACAGAGACGCCTATTTACAGCTTTGCTCAAGTAGCAGCCACTTATCGTTAAGCTCTCCATAAGAAGCAGAAAATTACAGCAGCATTGGTCGGCCAAGATGGGCAATTTACAGTAAACTTCAAAAAAAGACATCGCCTTTTAATCAATCCAAGCGTGGGAACAACCGCATTTTTGCGGAAAGATGTGTCCCTATGAAGGTGAAATAGGCTCAACTCAACGCAATCATCAAGCAATGTTCCGACTTAATTGGGATTTTTAAGAGTAACGTGATAAAGACCACAACTCTTCTTTCTCATCACCCCAGGAAGACGGTGATCCATTATGGTCTCGGAAAATCCGTTTTCTCTTCCACTTTAACTTATTTAAATTTTTCACTAAATTAACACTCCTTTAAGAAGACTCCCGCTAAGCTTAAGGTAGAGACTGGAAAAGGATTACGCCTATGACAAAGGTATTTGCACTCATCATACTATCATTATTGAGCACATCTCAGCTGCAAGCTGCTCAATTTGGGGCGCCCCCCAATCAGGATCAAGCCATGGCAGGTAATGATAACGGTGCAAATCCTAATGACAGTAATGATGATGGTTCTGCCGGCGACGCCAATGGACCAAACCCCGGCGGCGCAGATAGTGGTGGAGATAATGGAGCCGATGAAATGGACAATCTCCAACCGCCAGCGGGGCCCCAAGCCATGGATCAACTATCTCAAGATTCCCAACCCGATCCCAACGCAGATATGCAAAATAGTCCAGGAGCCCCTGACTCTCCGCAAATGCAAGCATCCCAAGACACCGATGATCAATCCATGGATGCTAATCCAAATGGGACAACTGAGATATCAACTGAGTCCCAACCCACCCAGCCCGGCGAGGCTCCCCAAAATGATGCTAGCGTTCCCTCGGATGATCCTAATCATCCAGAAGTAAAACACCAACAAAAGCTGAAAGGTATAGATTATATACATCAATTACAAAACACCTTATTAGAAGGTAATAAACAGGCTATGTGTGGCGAAGGGGGTATATGCCGTAAAAATTTCGGTGAAGGCTGCAAAAGCTCTAAGAACTTTTTGTCCGTCTGCGCCACAATTTGTGGTGATATGGGGGAGTTTCGAGGATCTCATTGTATCAATAACGGCGCTAAAAGATATCAAATGAATCCTCAAACTTTTGTGTATAATGCTCGGCCCGACAAACAAAAAAGCGCAGAAAGTGTTGTTCAACATATTGCGGTTCAGTTACGCGAAGGTCGCAACGCTCTCCGAGATGACAAGCGTTTGTTTTTTAATACATTTTGCACACCTCCTTCCATACAAATGATCCCAGAAATTGATCGCCAGGTTCTAGCGCGGGCCTGTTTAGATTTTCTATATAACGGATATCCACCAGCAGCTGCCTTACGTCAACTTGCGGCTGACGAGAACAATCAACCCCCCCCAATTATCCCCCCTTCACCAACCTTTCAGCTTGGAGGTGACGATGTACGAGGCAGTGCCCCTCTCGGAGGATTGATTTGCAATAAAGCTCTGGGACGCGATAAAGGAGCTGAATATAAAGGAAAATATCCTCCTATTGTTGAAGATAAAGAAAGTGCATCGGATGAAGATTGCGAAGAACCCGTTAAAAAAACAAAAATAAAGAAAAAGGTTCACAAGAAGAAAGTTAAAGCTAAGAAAAAATCTCGTCTCACAAAAAGCCATAAAGCGACAACGGCCCATCCTGCCAAAAAAAATTCTAAAAAAGCTGCCCCAATAACGCCATCAACTCAACCCAGTAAAAATGCACCAACTGCTGCCGCAGCCAATGATGATAATTCAGACGACCAAGATGATCAAGAGGCACAACCAGGGCAGGATGATCAAAACAACCAATCTGCCCCTGTCACTAATACACCACAGCAAGCTCAGCAAAATCAGGCTCCCCCACCCCAACAACAAGCCCAGCCCCAGCAAAAAAAGGATAATTTATTAGCAGGCTTAGGGGGCGCAGACGGACTGAAAGGCCTTATCAATAAGTTTACCCATAAAAAGGGTGGTGGAGCTCAAGGTGGTAATGCGGCAAACGAAGACCAAAACGGCGACGATCAAAGCAGCAATGATGGGAACGGAAATGCTAACGCTGGCAATAATGCGGGGGATAAAAAGAATAAACTAACGGGTGCCTTAGGGAAATTCTTAAAGTTTTAATAAGCTCATCCCCTACTATATGATAGACGCTCCCGTCTTATGAACAATATATCGTCAATCCTCAATAAAATTGATCATTTTATAAGAGATTGGCTATATAAAACATCTAATATCATAGTCCACATGGTGTCATTAACCAGATGAAAAGTTGCTGGTATTTAGGATTTTATTGAAAATAAAAGCTGATGAAATGAAATGGCTGGGGTGCTAGGATTCGAACCCAGGAATGACGGGACCAAAACCCGCTGCCTTACCACTTGGCTACACCCCAAAAGATAAGTTTATTTATACCATAATCTGTGAAGAAAAGGAAGATATTTTTCACAAAAAACTTTATTCTGCGTGAAATTTAGCCTTTAAATCACGGTCATAGGACAAAAAACAATTTATAATCAATAAGTTACCCCCAATCTATAGCTACTTCCACCTTATAACCTCCTCTAAAAAGCGAGCATCATAATTTTTTTGCTTGAAAATATTATCTATGATGTTTTATAACAAACCTGACACTTAGGTAAAAATTGAAATAAATTTGGTTAGTAAAATGATGACACATTTCACATCGCAAGATCTCCGTATTGCCATTCTAACAAACCAGCTTGCAATTACGTTGCAACCAAAAGTGTGTCTAAAAAAATTCGAAATTATAGGTCATGAAGTTTTATTAAGGTGGAATCACCCCACATGTGGCTTAATCCCTGCTAATCAATGGATTGAGATTGCGGAAGAAAGAAACTTAATTACCCCTCTTACATTTTGGCTAACCGACCAAGTTGCACGTATCTTATCGCAGCGTCAATCAAGCTTGCCGGTCGCCATCAATGTTTCTCCTATCAGCATGACACCAGCTTTTGCGAATCAGATTATTGCCACCTTTCGTCGCTATAATGTAGCGACAAATTTAATTACTTTAGAACTGACAGAATCAAAAAAAATAGATAACTATAATGCGATTGCGGGCAGCCTTAGTATTTTACGACGGGAAGGGATTCGCATTTCGTTGGATGATTTTGGGACCGGTTATAATTCCATGCGTACGTTAGTTGAATTAGAAGTTGATGAAATCAAAATTGACAAAACAATGATGCAATCAGATCATCCTAATACAAACTTAATTCTTAATGCCATCGCTGGTCTTGCCAAAGAAATTAACCTGACCATTGTTTGTGAAGGGATTGAAAATAACACTCACTTTAATAGAGCATTAAAAATTAATGCAGAAATAGGACAAGGCTTTTTATTTGGCAAACCCGAACCAATCAACCAAATAATTCACCATGCAAACACCAGCCGAGAATCGGCTTAACTTTGCCTGTTTCCACTTATTAACAGTGGTTAATTGGCTTTAACCTTGGAACTTTGAGCTTTTTTACTACATAGATTGACAATTTTTTTGTACTCTGGCAGTATTTAAACTGTTAATCCTTTGTTAATTTTTATTTTACTTATATTAGACATGGTTTTTACGGGAGAAACGATTTGCCAAGGTTATCTAAATCAAATATAGTTGGTATATTTACAGTTGTTCTTGCGTCTTCCATTGCTCTTCACAGTTATCTCACCGAATCACCTTCCTCATTAATCCTAGAAAAAGATGGTACTCTATTAAGAGTTTCAGAAAAAAAAGCTGATTCCACCACAGGCAGCCTGTCGTTTCTTCAAGCAACGCCAATTGGGGCAACAGGAGTCGAGCAACAAAAAGATAAAAAGGCAACTATTTTAATCAACAAAAACGAAACCTTGATGACAATTTTTACGAATCTTGGTTTTGACAGAAAGCATGCAACACATGCTATTTCTGAACTAAAAAAAGTTTATAATCCGCGCGCTTTAAAGGAAAGGCAAGAACTTTCAATTGAATATACGATGGGGAATGGAGAAAAGTCAGCCCAACTCAAGTCTTTAAATTTCAAGACGACAGCCGGTAACTCAATTGAGCTAAAATACGAAAAAGACCAATTTATAGCTCAAAAATTTGAATTAAAACTTATTAAGGCACTCAGAAAAGTGGAAGGCAATATAAACTCTAGTTTCTATTCCGCTGCCTTAAAGCAGGGTGTACCGGCCAGCATCGTTAAAGAAGCCATCTCAGCCCTTAGTTACGATATTAACTGGCAACATGACCCCAAATCAGGTGATGAATTCAAGATTTTATTCGAAGTCTTTGAAGATGAAGATGGAAATGTCATTAAAACAGGCGATTTAAAATTTGCCGGCTTCGCGCCCCAAGGCAATTGGAAGAGAATTTACGCCTTCAAAACCAGCAGCGGATCTGGTTTTTATAATGATAAAGGCGAAAGTGTCATTAAAAGCCTGTTGGCAACTCCTCTTGACCCAACAAAAATGCGGATTACATCGCGTTTTGGCCGACGCACGCACCCTATATTGGGCTACTCAAAGCTCCATAAAGGCATTGACTTTGGCGCTCCGACCGGCACCCCAGTTTCCTCTGCCGGTGATGGCGTTGTTTTAAAAGCAGGTTGGAATGGTGCCTATGGTAATTATGTGCTCGTCAAACACAACAACCAATACTCGACAGCTTATGCTCATCTTAGTAAAATTAATGTTAAGGTTGGCCAAAAGGTACGTCAACGTCAAAATATTGGCGCAGTTGGAGCCACCGGACGCTCAACCGGACCCCACTTACATTATGAAGTCATCTCTAATGGTCAACAGGTGAACCCCTTATCCATTAAACAATTACCGGCTGTGCGCCTTAATAAAAAGGAAATGGCTCAGTTTCAAGATATTAAAACAATGTGTGACAAGGATCTCTGTGAAGCTGTTCCCATGCTTCAGCTAGTCTCAGCGCCCACCCAAGTAGCCGTTGGTTAAGCTTTGCCGATTTTGATTTGATAGTAATAAACTAAAGGGCTAGACATAATTTTTATGGCCAGCCTTTTTTAATAAAGAAAAAAATAAGCAAGACAACTTGACGTAGATTCCTCTTTTTACCTGCTATCATTTTACGTCAATACTTTCTCTGCAGGATCTCATTTAATTATTTGCTGATTAAAAATAAATTTGCGAGACAATTTACATTTTATTTACAAAACCTTAGCTACCATAATTAGGTTATATATCCATTCTCAATGATGATGGATAAACGTACATAAAGTACTATTTTTTGTGGAGAGTTCAGGATGAAAAAGTTCACACTACTTGCTGTCGCGTTGTTTTCCAGCGTAGGTATAGCCCAAGCACAAGCGGAAAAATCTGACATGGTTACAACATTAAAAATACAAGCTTGGGGCGGCAATCAACCGGCGTGGGATATTACAGGTAATCGCCGTTGCATTAAAAACATCAACTATACTTCCTCTGCAGAAGCGAAATGGCAAAATATTGGCACCCCCAGTGAAGCCCCTCGTTATAATTTTGAGGTTACGCACACCCCGGCTTGCAATGCCACCATTACTTTCCATTGGGATGGATCACCAAACGACAATGACCACCGTTCAGACTCTTTTGCGCGTGTCGAAATGGGACAATATCGCTAAATTGCTTTCAGAGAATATTCCGCCTCAAGATTTGCTTTACAAGCAATCTTGAGGCTTTCTATGGCTGAAGAATGCGTATTAAAGCTGACGACAAACCGATATTGATTCTCTCCCGGCAAGCCCCAGTCATAAAAAGTAATTCCCTCAGTCCGAAGGTGATTCGCCAAACTATCTGGCATTATGACGAAAACTTCGTTTGCATCGATTGGGTAAAGTAATTTTACACCTTCACATCGCTGCAGAATTTCGGTTACTTGAGTGGCTATCTGATTGGCATTGTAGGCATGACGTAACCATAGATCTCCTTGAAATAAAGCCAGAAATTGGCACGAAAAAAACCGCATTTTTGAAAAGAGTTGCCCCATTCGTTTGTGCACATAATCGGCATTTTTAGATAAATCTCGATTAAAAAACACAACAGCCTCGGCAGCCATTGCGCCATTTTTTGTCCCGCCAAAGGATAAGGCATCCACCCCGGCTTTCCATGTCATAGCAGCCGGTGTCTCTCCTAACGACACCAGGGCATTGGCAAAGCGTGCTCCATCCATATGAACATACAGACCATTTGCCTTCGCTATTTTTGACAAAGCCTTAATTTCATCAATCGTATAGACTGTCCCCGCCTCTGTTACCTGGGTTAAAGATAAGACTGCCGGCAGCGGGGCATGGGGTCGGTGATTTTTCCAAGCTTGAATACGCTGCTCCAATCCAGTGGGATCAATTTTCCCTTGTTTTCCCGCTATAGGAATAATTTTTGCGCCGCCCGTGAACCCCTCAATAGCATTAGCTTCATCTGTAATAATATGCGCCTCTTCGTGGGCAAAAATCGCTCCATAAGTCGGACAAAGGCTGGCCAAAGCTAATCCATTCGCCGCCGTTCCGGTAGATGTAAAAAAGACATCAACGTCCCGTTCAAAAATCTGATTAAACTTTTGCTTCGTCTCTTCGGTCGCAGCATCATGACCATAGGAGGGAACAGACTCATGGTTCGCATTTAGAATTGCCTCAATGACTTGGGGAGCCACGATTGATGTATTATCGCTTTGAAAATTCATGATCTACACCTCTTTTTATGGATAGTGTACAGAATCACCCCCCAAAAACAAATACTTTGTTAAAAATTTAACTTTATGAATGAATTCTTTCAATTAGAGAAGAATGGGGTAAAGAAATTAGACAGTACCTAAAAATTGATAAAGTCATGGTTAATCTGTTCATTTACACTCAATAATTTAATAAAAAACCCCAGCTAAAGCCAGGGTTTTTTGAGTTCCAGTGCAGCCTAAATTTAAGCGGTAGGTGCTGCTTTAGAGGTAGACTCCCCTTCCTTCTTCTCAACAACAGGCTTACCTTCCAAGTCGAATTTTTCGATCTTGAAGTCTTTACGGGCTGTTTCAATAACTTCTTGAGCATACTTTGGAACAGTAAGGCCCTTAAGGTCTGATTTTGCTTCCTCAAAGGTTGGCTTCTTGGCCGCACGACGTTCAATAATCTTAGCAACAAAAAATACTGATTGAGATCCAAGTTTTTCTTCAACTGGCTTATCAATCAACACGCCACCCTTGGTCTTTTCCATCGCAACACCAAGTGCAGGCGGGAGCTCAGGAATCTTAACAAAATCAGCTTTTCCACCCTTGAGTTCTGGATCTTTTTCTTGACCTTCTTTCAAAGCTTTCTCAAAATCTCCGCCTTTTGATTTAACGGACTTGATGAACTCTTCAGCTTTTTTCTTATCGCGGAAAATTGCCTGATAAAAGCTAATTTCGTCCATATCTGGCATAACTTTAATTAATTCATCATAGGCTTTCTTAAGCTCTGCATCTGTTTGAAGTTGAGAAATTTGCTTGTCTAGATACGCCTTTTGCAACATAGCTTCTTGGCAATCAGCAATACGCGCCTTAACTTCATCATCCTTGTCAAGGCCAGCTTTTTTAGCCAAATGAGTAATAATGGCCATGTCAACTGAGCTTTGAACTAATGGATCAAAAATTTTATCGAGAGACTCGCCTTGCAATTGAGGGGGGAGCGATTTCATACGGCGCTTTAGTTCACCGACATTAATTTCTACCTTTTTTCCGTCGATGTCAACTCTGGCAACAACTGTTGAATCTTTTGTTTCAGCCATCGCGGGCAATGCGACCGTCAAGCTAAGCGCCAAAGCTGCGAGGCGGGAAAACTTAAACATTTCCATTCCTTTCGAAAAATTGCTATTCATTGTTAAAAGACAAAGCTAATCGTTGAGTCTTTTTAATTTTAGATTTACACTAGAATCAATATGTCAAGCAAGAGCCAGTTTTAAATTTTAACAAATTACTGTTTAATTTATGACTGCCACAACAAAAAGGTTTTGTGAATGTTAGTTTCTTTACTCACCAAGTTTTTTGGATCAGCCAATGAACGTATGGTCAAAAAATATTTAAAGGTTGTTGAAAAAATCAATCAACTAGAGCCAATTTATGAAGCCATGTCCGAGGAAGAACTTAAAGGACAAACACAACTTTTTAAAGATCGCTTAGCAAAAGGTGAAACACTGGACGATATTCTTCCCGAAGCCTTTGCAACAGCCCGCGAAGCCTCTAAACGTATTCTTGGGATGCGCCCCTTTGATGTTCAACTTGTCGGCGGCATCGTCTTACACAATGGAATAATTTCAGAAATGCGGACGGGTGAAGGTAAAACACTGGTAGCCACCCTTCCCGTCTACCTTAATGCCCTAACCGGCAAAGGTGTTCATCTTGTTACGATTAACGATTACCTAGCCTCTCGCGACTCAAGTTGGATGGGTCGTCTTTATAATTATTTAGGTCTTAGTGTTGGCTGCATTATTCATGGCATGTCTGATGATCAACGCCGCATGGCCTATAACAGCGATGTCACTTATGGAACGAACCATGAATTTGGGTTCGACTATTTGCGGGATAACATGAAATTCCGCTTTGGCGATATGGTTATGCGTCCTTTTAACTATGCTATCGTTGACGAAGTTGACAGCATTTTGATTGATGAAGCAAGAACACCTCTTATTATTTCAGGCTCTGCCGAAGATTCTTCAGAACTATACAAAACAATTAATGTTCTGATTCCTAAATTAACACCTGAGCATTATGAAAAAGATGAAAAACAGCGGACGGTCACTTTAACAGAAGGTGGTATTGAACGCATTGAAGAATTGCTGCGCGAAGCCAACATTATTCAAAGCGATAACCTTTATGATATCCATAACATCAGTGTCGTACACCATGTGAATCAAGCTCTTAAAGCTCACATCTTGTTTACGCGTGATGTGGATTATATCGTTAAGAATGATAAAGTCATCATTATTGATGAATTTACCGGCCGTATGATGGAAGGGCGACGCTATTCAGAAGGGCTGCATCAAGCCTTAGAAGCAAAAGAAAATGTAACAATTGAAATGGAAAACCAGACATTGGCTTCCATTACCTATCAAAACTTTTTCCGTATGTATCCTAAGTTATCTGGGATGACCGGTACAGCTATGACTGAAGCACACGAATTTGAAGAAATATACAAACTACACACTATTGATATTCCAACAAATCGCCCGGTTGCCCGTAAAGATAACGATGATGAGGTGTATCTCACAGCGGATGAGAAATACCGGGCAATGATTGCTCAGATTAAGGAATGCCAGAAAAAAGGACAGCCTATTCTTGTTGGAACGACCAGCATTGAGAAATCTGAAATGATTTCAAAATTGCTGCAAGCAGAAAAAATTAAGCACCAAGTGTTGAATGCTCGCTACCATGAACAGGAAGCCGCCATTATCACCGATGCCGGTGCTCCAGGTGCCATTACCATTGCTACCAACATGGCTGGTCGGGGGACTGATATTAAGTTGGGCGGTAACTTAGAGGCTCGCATTGCCAAAGAAATTCATGGCTTGACCGACGAAAAAGACATCAAGAAGGCCATTGAGCGTGCCACCGCAGAAATCAAAGCGTTGGAAGAGCAAGTGAAGGCAGCTGGCGGGTTGTATGTTATCGGAACAGAGCGCCATGAAAGCCGCCGTATCGACAACCAATTACGCGGTCGTTCTGGTCGCCAAGGGGATCCAGGAGAATCAAAATTTTACATTTCCTTGCAAGACGATCTCATGCGTATTTTCGGATCCGATAGACTTGATACAATGCTGCGCCGGCTTGGCGTTCAAGAAGGAGAAGCAATTTCCCACGCTTGGATCAGCAAGGCGCTGGAACGGGCACAACAGAAAGTAGAAGCTCGCAACTTTGATATTCGCAAGCATTTATTGCGCTATGACGACGTCATGAATGATCAGCGTAAAATTATTTATGAACAACGTCGCGACCTTATGCAAAGCAATGATATCTCTGAGATGATTACGGATATGCGCTCTGATGTGATTGAAAGCCTGGTTCATCGTCACATCCCGCATGATTCCCTGATCGAACAATGGGATATCGAAGGCCTTGAGAATGAAGTCCATCGTGTTTTCGGTATCACCATTGATGCAAAAACTTGGGCCAATGAAGAAGGAATTGCTGACGCAGAAATTATTCAACGCATTATAGACGCTGCAACAACTCACATGAAGTCAAAAGAGGAAAAATACGGCGATGTGATGATGCGAACAGCTGAAACCAATATGGTTTTGCGTATCCTTGACAAATGCTGGAAAGATCACCTACTCACTTTGGATCAACTGCGCCAAGGCATCAATTTACGCGCCTATGCGCAGGGAAATCCATTGAATGAATATAAGCGCGAAGCTTTTGTTCTCTTTCAAAATATGCTGGATGTGCTTCGGGAAGAAACGGTCTCTGCTTTGGCACACTTTGAAATTGATGTTCCAGATCCAAGTATCTTGTCTCAACTTCTAAATCCAGATATGGATTTTGATCGCCTAGAGGAACAAACGCCGGCTTGGGAAGACCCCGAAACGGTTCAAGAAGCCGAGATCGTCAGTATGAAAGAAAAGCCACGCCGCCCTCATAAAACAGGTAGTAAAGCTCAAGACGCCTCTGACAATCCTGGCCGCATTCAACGCAATGCCTTGTGTCCGTGTGGGTCGGGCAAGAAATTTAAACATTGCCATGGCACCATCGACGTCTAGTAAAATTTGCCCCGGCTTTTACCGGGGTTTTTCCTAAGTGCCACACTCAACTTATTGCGGATGTGAGTTTTTTAAATCCTCATAGAATATTAACTTAAAAATAAATAGTTATCTTGCCATTTACATTCAAGAATAAATATCAACCTACAAATTTAAAGCATCTTAATTTAAGGCTTAACAGTCTACTCTCATATATTCTTCAACATTTAATTAAAAATGGACAGTATTGAGATTTGCTACCAGCATTTTATCTCTGGAAAATTTTCTCGCTGGATGTGATCTCTAATCTAATTGAGAACAGGCCGAGAGCAATCAGAGTTATAGAAGTATTCGCTTGTTATCTCGAGCTCCCGGCTCTTCGGCCGGGGAAAAAATGGTGAGAGTTCCCTGAAACGAGGGCCTCTATAAACAATAAGTTTATCCCAGCGATTGATCCCCAATCAAGATGAGGACAGACCCTGGGTCTCGAGCTCCCAAAGGTCATCGTTTGTCAGTTTGAGTTCCCGCCTCTCCGCAAAGCTGCGGCCGGGAAAAGGCAATTTTTCCGAACAAGCATAGCGCGACTGGGAAAAAAGAGGACGCGGCAGAAAAATGTATTCTCCCTTCCTATGCCTGGAAAAACAAGAATTTTAGTGTTATGTTTAATAGCTTAAGAAAATAAAAGCCTATAGTAATGATAAAAGAGGATAATAATGGCTAATTTAAAATTCTATCAATGGGTAAGCTTTTTTATTTTAGCAACCTGCTTAAATACGTTTGCCTCCGAAAAAGAAGAGAGTGATTCCCTTCTCTTATTAAACCTACCAACTGAGGTGGTAAAACTAATAGCAGAGCACCTTGAGAATCCTGAAACTGTTATAAATTTCTGCTGTGCATGTCAAAGCTTTAAGCCTATCGGCCTAGAAGAAATTGATCGACGATTTAAGAAGAATAGCAGTGTTGCAAAAATTTTTACCTCGAAAAATATGACAACTTTATCCTCCTATCTAACTCATGCTAAAGATCTTAGCTGCACTGTCAATGTTTCTCTGGATGGAATTACCACGCCGCTATGGAAAGACCTAGGAGATTTAACTCAATGGATTTTTGGCCTGGAAATAAGAAATAGCCAAATATTTCCACCGCCTCCCCCTTCTCAAAGTCCAGGTTCCTCCGCCGATGTATTGGTGCAATTGATGTCAGGAGGCGCAGCGTCTTCTGCCCGTAACCTTATTGAAACACATGGAATATTTAAGTACCTAGAAGAACTAGAACGCGTTTTTTTTAACAACAAATCTCCTCTTCCAAACTTAACACGCCTGAGTATTATCAACTGTAACATGGGGGGTGGCGTTTTCTTAGACTTGGAACCCACTCTAGATTTTAAAAAAGTTTCTCATCTCAATATCTCTTATAACCCCCTGGAATTTACACAAGGATTTGCTTCTTTTATACGCGATAAGTTAGTTGATTACATCCGATCTGGCTTAATCAGCTTAAATATTAGCAGCATTAAACATCCAGAACACTTAATCTATGCTTTAGAGAGTACAAAATCTAAAGAATTTGCTTTAGAAACTCTCATTATGGACAAGACAGACCATTCTTCACAAGAATTGCGCGTGCTCTTCGAAAGTTTAAAATATCCTCATCTATCCCGTTTATCGATGAGAAACTGCAATATTACCGTCAAAATGATCCCCTCTGCCTTAAAAAGAGTTGGTTTACCTGCCTTACGCCATCTCGATTTATCTTTTAATCCATTGGATAAAGAAGGCATTATGAAACTGCTTTCCTTGGCTCCTTGTCAGCACTTAGAAAGCCTTGATCTATCAGGCTGTCCAGGACTTATGGATGACTTATTAGAAGAGTATCCATTTATTATCACCAACAGTCATATGCCTGAACAGTTTTCTGAAATGAATCTTTGATTGTTGGGGGTGGTTTTTGTAAAATCGAGTTAAGGTCAACTTCTTCCCCGGATTCATAATGCCACCTTTAAAAACTCAACAGGTTGCCAATTCATCAGAGTTTGCAACCAATAAAGATCATATGCTCGCCCTTGTCGAAGAGTTGCAAGCAACGCTTGCTAAAATTCATCAAGGCGGTGGGGAGACAGCGCGCAAGCGCCATAAGAGCCGCAATAAATTATTAGCCCGTGAGCGGATTAACCTCCTCTTAGATGAGGGCAGTCCTTTCCTTGAAGTGGGAGCTCTAGCCGGCCACGATGTTTATGAGGATGAGATACCAGCCGCCGGCGTTATTGCCGGAATTGGCCGCATTCATGGCCGTGAATGTATGGTCGTGGCTAATGATGCCACCGTTAAGGGGGGGACCTATTATCCTCTAACCGTAAAAAAACACCTCCGCGCCCAAGAAATAGCCTTAGAAAACAATCTCCCCTGCATTTATATGGTCGATTCAGGAGGAGCATACTTGCCGCTTCAAGATCAAGTATTTCCTGACCGCGACCATTTCGGACGTATTTTCTATAATCAAGCCCAGTTATCGGCTAAAGGTATCCCTCAAATTGCCATTGTTATGGGGTCCTGTACAGCGGGAGGCGCCTATGTTCCAGCCATGTGTGATCAATCCATTATTGTCAAGGGTACGGGTACCATCTTTTTAGGTGGCCCACCCTTGGTAAAGGCGGCGACCGGAGAAGAAGTTACAGCTGAAGAGCTCGGCGGGGGGGATCTGCATGCCCGAACCTCTGGTGTGGTGGACCATTTAGCTAATAATGATGAACATGCCATCCAAATTGCGCGTCAAATTGTTGAAACACTCCCGAAAAACAACCCTTGGTTGCGTCAAGATCCTATTGAGGAGCCTTTGGTCAATACTGATGATATTTATGGTATTACCCCAACCGATACTCGGCAACCTTATGATGTTCGTGACGTTATTGCCCATATTGTGGACGGCAGCCGGCTCGATGAATTTAAGCCGCTCTATGGCACAACGCTCGTCTGTGGCTTTGCCCGTCTTTACGGCTTCCCGGTGGGCTTTATTGCCAACAATGGTATTTTATTCTCTGAAAGCGCCCTTAAAGGAGCTCACTTTATTGAATTATGCTGTCAGCGAAAAATTCCCTTAATATTCTTGCAAAACATCAGCGGCTTCATGGTCGGTAGCAAGTATGAAGCGGGCGGCATTGCACGCGATGGCGCAAAACTAGTCCATGCTGTTGCTTGTGCCAATGTACCCAAATTTACTGTAACTATTGGGGGCAGCTTTGGGGCCGGCAATTATGCCATGTGTGGGCGCGCCTATAGTCCGCGGTTTATGTGGACATGGCCCAACTCTCGCATTTCTGTTATGGGGGGAGAACAAGCAGCAACAGTTCTTACGTTGATTCGACAAGATGCCCTCTCTCACAAGGGGGAAACATGGCCAGCCGAAGATATAGAGAAATTTAAAAACTCAATCCGAACCAAATATGAAAAAGAAGGCTCTCCTTACCATGCCTCTGCCCGTCTTTGGGACGATGGTGTTATTGACCCGAAAGACACCCGCCGTGTTCTGGGATTGTCCCTTGCAGCCTCCCTTAATAAGCCAATTGAAGAGATGAAGTTTGGTGTCTTTAGGATGTAAGCTCTCTCTTGCCTGAATAATTCGCTTGTTATGGGGGGTTGCCGGCTCTTCGGCCGGGAAAAGGGGAGATTTGCAAAGGTTTTAATCACTCTTTCTCATTCCGGCCTTGAGTCGGAATCTATTTCTATGTTTTGAGGACATCGAGGTTCAGGAAGGTATAGCTTTGATAAAGCGATACTGTCCCAAAAAGGGAGGCATGGATGCCGGCTCAAGCCTGGCATGAGAGAGAAACTCAATTCTTGACAAAACTCCCCTTTTTCCGGACAAGCGTAGTGCGATCCGGAAACTCGATATCGTATGAGCAATCGCTCATTATCCGGAGTTCCTGGCTCTTCGGCCGGGAAGAGGAGTCTCTATAAGTACGCCCCTGGGGGGAACTAAGCCTCTATCCCCTTCCCTTTAAGCTGAATCTCCGCTGCCGTTGTCAGGCGCAGAGAAACCTGGGTTAAATGGCGCAGATCAATAGACTTAATCTGGGTAAAATCCAATTTATCATTTTTTAAGACCTTAAGCAGGCGTTTGATAGCCCCTTCCGGATCTTTTTCGGGTAGTTTGACTTCAATTGTTTTATCCAGCAACAAATTCCAACGCCGTTCACCCACCCACACAATGGCTGAAATACGTTGTTTTAATTGAGGGACCTGATCAAGTAATTTTAATAAATGAGGTGCATGCCGGGGGGCATCGCTTCCCACTACAACTAACAAGTGAGAATATTGGTGAATACTCTTATCCGATATAATCACGCCGTCAGCGTCGACCAAATAATGCTTTTGACGATGCTGCCACAGAGCCACAGGGACTCGTTCCTCAATAGAAATATGAATGGTATCCGGTAAGCGGCGCTGGACAGAAACATCTTTTACCCAAGATATTTGTTTAATATTTTGACGAATTTCTTCGGGGGAGAACTTAAGAATTGGATCACCCTTGCGCAGCTGTACCTGCTCTAACAACCGCTGAGATTCAGTGTGATTACGACCGTAAACATATACTTCATTTAAAGAAAAACCAATCTTAGTGGATTTTTCTATCAAATAACCACCAAGCTTACCCAACCAGATCCCGGGATAACCTGCCAGAATAAGATAACACATGAGAGTCACAGTGGCGGAACTGCCGGCAATAATGAGACGACGCTTTAAAATTCCGACACTGCCACGCAGACGCTTGGGAGACTTCCACAGGCTGACAAATGTATCTAGATGCTGCGATAAGAATTTGCCGTGATTTTGACGCCGACGAAGGGATTTAACACGCTTTACTGGTGGCATTGCGCATTCCTCAACATCCATTCAACTAAATCATTATAGCTAATACCGGCATGAGCCGCAATTTCTGGCAGCAATGATAAAGGCGTCATCCCTGGGTGGGTATTAATTTCTAAAAGGTAAAAACAATCTTTAGTTTCATCATACATCAAGTCTGATCGTGAAACCCCAGTGCAGTCAAGAAGCTGATGCGCCTGTAGACCAATGTCTAGCGCTCGTTGATAGGCTGATTCAGAAATCGGAGCTGGCATTTTATGGACCGCCTTACCATCAGTATACTTCGCCTCATAGTCATAAAATCCTGCAATTGGGCAAATTTCTATGGCCCCTAAGGCCCGGTCGCCCATAACACCGACTTGAATTTCCCGACCATCAATAAATTCTTCAATTAAAACTTTTTTTGAATCAGGCCAATTGGGATCAACTGGCGGGGTGCCTGATAGATCACGGACGATATAAACTCCCCGACTGGATCCTTCGGCAATGGGTTTAATAACATATGGAACCGCCATGGGGTGTCCTTGTTTTAAGGATGCAACAGTTACAACTTTAGAGGGTGGTGTTTGCAACCCAATATGTTGAAAAAGCTTGCGCGATAGAACTTTGTCCATTCCAACAGCTGACGCTGTAACCCCTGAATGGGTATAAGGAATGGCCATGGTTTCCAAGATGCCTTGAATCACACCATCTTCACCGCCTGTTCCATGCAAGGCCACAAAAGCCACATCCGGAAGGGGTAATAAATCGTTCGCTAACTTGGTAATGTCTCTCGTCACATCAATTTCACGAACGGTATGGCCATTCGTACGCAACGCCTGAGCAACATCGACTCCAGACATTAGGGAAACCTCCCGCTCATTGGACCACCCACCCATCAATACTGCAACGTTTTTCTTTGACATGACGCTTCTAGCTCTCACAAATAAATAATCAGACTAATCTCAAATATAACGAATTTGAGGATACATTTCTATCCATATCATAATTCTATTATAATTGTCACCGGGGGAGCGATCAGCATTTTTAGTCAGAAAAATTCCTGCACCTGCAAACAATAGTATAATATAAAATGAATACGCACTATTTGCTGTTATGTTCTGCCAGCCGATGCTATTATTCAAAACGATACAAAGCTAGAGAAAACAATGGCCAAAAAAGAGCTAGTTATTAAAGTTGTTGCTATGCCCCGCGACATTAATCCGGATGGAGACATGTTTGGGGGGTGGATTTTAAGCCAAATGGACTTGGCGGCTTACCTGCATGTTCGAAAGCATACGCGGGCTAGAGTTGTAACAGTGGCAATTGATAATATCGTTTTTCATCACCCTGTTTTCATTGGTGACTGCCTAATTTGCTATGCAATTACAGAAAAGATTGGGCGCACCAGTATCACTGTTAAAATTGACGTTATTGTGGAACGCAAAGAAGGGCACGCCCAACAACAAGTCACCGAAGGTCGTTTTACCTTTGTTGCCATTGGGGAGGACAAAAAACCTGTCCCTCTTATTAATGGATAAATAGAAAAAATTTGATTTGGGCACCAAAAATCATTATTGTTTAAATATATAGAAGAAGATTAAAATAAAAGCCCTTTTTTCCAAAAAGTTACTTTTAACTTGCAGCTACCACTTGAAATTTGATACAAAAGCGGATAATTGTAGTTGAGAAATTTAATTACCTATTTTAGAGGAATAAATAATGAGCAATGTTAAAGACCGCGTTATAGACATCGTTGTGGATCACCTAGGTGTTGATACCGGCAAAGTAACAGAAACATCAAGCTTTGTTGATGACCTTGGTGCAGACAGCCTTGACACAGTTGAATTAGTCATGAAATTCGAAGAAGAATTTGGGATTGAAATTCCGGATACAGCTGCAGAAAAAATCGCAACCGTTAAAGATGCGATTGCGTTTATCGAAGCTAACGCAGCCTAAGCACCCCAGGTTCTGTGAGGCAGTGTCCAAACACTGCTCTCTTTTTAACCTCACTAAAATACAGAGAATCATATGCGTCGAGTCGTTATTACAGGCATTGGTTTGGTTACCCCGTTAGGGGATGGTGTAAAGCCGTCATGGGATGCCATCTTAGCAAGCAAGTCAGGAATTCGGGCTGTTGATACATTTGATGTATCTGATATTCCAGCAAAAATTGCAGGTTTAATCCCTCGCGGAGAGGCAACCGAGTATGGCAAAGGGCTTTTCAACCCTAACTTATATATGGAACCAAAAGATCAACGCAAAGTTGATGACTTTATCCTTTATGGTGTTGCCGCTGCTCAACAAGCCATCGAAGATTCCGGATGGGCCCCTCAAACAGACGAAGAACGCTGGCGGACAGGTGTCATCATTGGTGCCGGTATTGGTGGGTTGCAAGAAATTCATAAAACGGGCGCAATATTGGATGCTTCAGGACCGCGTCGCGTATCACCATTTTTCATCCCAGCATCCTTAATTAATTTGACGTCAGGTCACGTTTCTATCCGTCACGGATTTATGGGCCCCAATCATTCCGTTGTTACAGCTTGCGCAACCGGTGCCCATGCCATTGGCGATGCCTCCCGAATGATTATGTTTGGTGATGCTGACGTTATGGTTGCCGGTGGCAGCGAAGCCGCCGTATGCCGCCTTGGTATGGCTGGGTTCGCAGCAGCTCGGGCTTTGTCCACTAATTTTAATGACACTCCAGAACAAGCATCTCGTCCATGGGATCAAGACCGCGATGGTTTTGTCATGGGAGAAGGTGCCGGTATCGTAGTCGTCGAAGAATATGAACACGCCAAAAAGCGGGGCGCTAAGATTTATGCAGAAATTATCGGCTATGGTATGTCCGGGGATGCCCATCACATCACAGCCCCGGCTGAAGATGGAAACGGAGCCTACCGCGCCATGAAGGCAGCCTTGCATAATGCAAAAATTAATCCAGAAGAAGTTGATTATATCAATGCCCACGGAACATCAACGCCTGTTGGCGATGCAATCGAAGTCAAAGCTGTGAAACGTGCCTTTGGTGAGCATGCTTATAAGCTATCCATGTCCTCGACAAAATCTGCCATAGGACACCTCTTGGGTGCCGCTGGCAGTGTCGAAACGATCTTCTGTGCTTTGGCCATCAAAGACCAAGTAGCCCCACCAACCCTCAATCTAGAGGCGCCGTCTGAAGGTTGTGATTTGGACTTAGTCGCAAAGCATGCAAAGCAACGACCTATTAAAGTTACTGTATCTAATTCTTTTGGATTTGGTGGCACGAATGCTTCCCTTATCCTAAAGGCAATTTAATTTATCGGAGAGAATATAATGGCAATCGAAAGAACATTTTCAATCATTAAACCGGATGCGACGCGTCGCAATCTAACGGGCAAAATCAATGCGAAAATCGAAGAAGCAGGTCTACGCATTATCGCTCAAAAGCGCATTCAATTGACAAAAGCTCAAGCCGAAGGTTTCTACGGAGTTCATAAAGAACGCGCCTTTTTTAATGACTTGGTTTCTTTCATGATTTCTGGCCCTGTCGTTGTCCAAGCCCTTGAGAGTGAGAATGCTGTTGCTAAATACCGTGAAGTTATGGGTGCGACGAATCCAGAAAATGCAGATGCCGGTACAATTCGTAAGGAATTTGCAGAATCTATTGAAGCAAACTCTGTTCATGGATCTGACTCTTTAGAAAATGCAGCCATCGAAATTGCATACTTCTTTGCCCAAGTGGACTTAGTTGGCTAAGGCTGATATAAGGACTTTACAAGTCTTAATTAACCCCGCTGCAGCGGGGTTTTTCTTTAATAAAGACAAGATATTTTTTCAATTTCCTCTAGCAGTTGGTTAGCTAATTCATCTCCCTGTTCTGCAGCCCTCCACACATATCTGAGACCAAGCAACGTATTTTCTTCAAAAATCGTACCATCCATCAAACATATCCCCAACACGCGTTGAGCCTCTTTATCACCGGAATCAGCTGAGACTGTTAAAGAGTCGCTCTCAACATCTAGCAATGATCTTGCTCTCTCATCTCCTTGAGCAGCAGCCTTCGCCAAATAAGTTAGACCAGCATACGTCCTTTTTTCAAGGCTTTCGCCTTTCACCAAGGCTGTCCCCATCACACGCTGAGCATCTCTATCTCCTAAATCAGCGGATAATCCTAAATAATATTGAGCCGCCTCAATATCTTGTGCAACTTCCGTTCCTTCAAAATATAGCATCCCTAAATTCAACATGGCTTGATCTTGATCAGCTTCTGTCGTAATAGCTTGGCGATATAATCGAATGGCTTCAGTAACATTCTTTTCACATCCTTCACCAAATTGATGCATGATACCCAATTGTGTCATCGCATAAGCACATTCCTTTGCAACCGCTCTCTCAAAATATTGCTTAGCGCGCGGATAGTCAGCTTCAATATCCTTTTTCGATCGCAATAACGTGCCATAGACGCATAAACCCATCGCATGATCAAGTTCAACAGCCTTATCTAACCATTTAATCGCTGCATTAATGTCTTTCTCCCCACCAAACCCATGCCAATAAGCTAGGGCAAGATAAGATACTGCCTCACCATTTCCCCGTGCAGCCGCCTCAGTTAAATATTTTACCAAACGGACGTCTGTTCTTTTTAACCCCCAATCTTCATGATAGAACGCCATTCCTAAAATATAACAAGAATCCATATGTTTAGCTTCGGCAGCAATTGTATAGAGCTGGACAATTTCTTGCGTGTGATCGTCCGGTGCTTGTGCATGATAGAAAGAGGCGAGTTGGAAACACGCTAACGGCTCTTTTTTAGCAGCCTTTTCCTTTATGAGCGGCAAAAATTGATTGATGAGAGTCTCCTCCCTCAGCATCTCTTGCTGCGGCGAAATTTCTATAGAGGATACCCCCTCCCTCTTATTTTTGTCATCCTGAGCATCCGCAGATGCGGTCGCTAATAAAAACCCGATTGGAATATATTTAAGCATATGTCTCCTCTTTCACAGAATAATTAGCATTTTTGGGCTAAAATTAGTGTATTAAAAAATAAATAAATTTTATATTGTATTTTTTGCAGACAGGATTTATCTGTTTATTTCTTCTGCAACAGATCTTAATTCCATAAGACCGTTTGAAAGATTTTTAAAGAAATCATTTTATTTCTTTTACGCACAACATATAAATATAATCACAATTTTGCCTTTTATAGAAAAAAAATTAAGCACCAAAGCAATTAAGAACCATGATGTCCACAAGTGAAAATTAAAGAAGCAGGTCCACGCATCATTTCTCAAAAACGTATTGAATTGACGAAAGCTCAAGCAGGAGGTTTCTATGCAATTCATAAGGAAGGCGCCTTTTACAGCCATCGAGATTGCATACTTCTTCGCTCAAAAGGTTTTACAGTTTTTAATTAACCTCGCTTTCAGCGGGACTTTTATTTAA
This sequence comes from Candidatus Paracaedibacter acanthamoebae, assembly GCF_000742835.1. GTDB lineage: Bacteria > Pseudomonadota > Alphaproteobacteria > Paracaedibacterales > Paracaedibacteraceae > Paracaedibacter > Paracaedibacter acanthamoebae. The sequence continues at coordinate 1,683,111 of NZ_CP008941.1, forward strand.
TCTGACTATGATAAATTTTGAATTTCCTCTAGCATTAACTTAGCCAATTCATCGTCTTGCTCAGCAACCATGCGTATATACCCTAAACCAAACTCCTTATCTTTTTCAAAGATCGTGTCATCCATTAAACATATTCCCAACACACGCTGAGCCTCTTTATTGCCAGAACGAGCTAAGAGTGTTAAAGAGTTTTTCTCAACACCCAGCAAAGAGCTTGCTACCTCATCTCCTTGAGCAGCAGCCCTCGCCAAATAAGTTAGACCAGTATACGTCCTTTTTTTAAGGATTTGACCCTCTACTAAACACATGCCGATGATACGCTGGGCGTCTCTATTTCCCCAATCAGCAGAGGTAATTAAATAACGTTCTGCCTTATCAATATTTTGTTCAATTTCAGTCCCTTCAAGATACAGCATTCCTAAATTTAAGAAAGCTTGGTCTTGTTTATCCTGGTGACCTCCTGTCGCAATTGCTTGGTAGTATAAATGAACGGCTTCATGAATATTCTTTTCACATCCTTCACCGAATTGATGCATGACACCTAGCTGTGTCAGCGCATAAGCATACTTTTTCGCAACCGCTCTCTCAAAATATTCCTTAGCCCGTGGATAGTCAGGCTCAATTCCCTCACCTGCTCGCAATAATACCCCATAGGTGCATAATCCAACCACATGGTTATGTTCAACAGCCTTATCTAACCATTCAATTGCTGCCTTAACGTCTTTCTCGACGCCAACTCCATGCAAATAAGTTAGCCCAAGATAAGAAGGTGCCGCACTATGCCCTGCGTTAGCCGCGACAGTCAAATACTTTACTAAACGGGCATCTGTTTTTTTTAATCCTAACTGTTCACTATAAAACGCCATTCCTAAAATATAACAAGAATCAATATGCTTTGCCTCTGCCGCAATTATATAGAGCCGAACAATTTCTTCCGCATATGCCTGCGGTGCTCGCTCATAATAGATAGAAGCGAGTTGGAAACAAGCTATCGGATCTTCTTTAGCCTCCTTTTCTTTTATGAGTGGCAAAAGTTGATTGATGAGAGCCACCTCATTCCCCCGCTCTTGCTGCGGCGCAATCTCCATAGAGGCCATATTAGAGGCTAACTTCCCTATCTCATTTTTATCATCCTGAGCCTTAACCAATACAGTGGCTAATAAAAGGCCAATTGAAGCATACTTAAACATAGGTACCCTCTTTCAAAAAGTGATTAGCATTCTTCGTTACACAATCATTGTATAAAAAAATATTAAAACTTTATATTAGTCGTTTAAGTATTAATTTTTGATTTCTATCAAAATCATTTATATCTCTTATCTCCTAAAAAATTTTTCAATAAATAAAAACCTACTTAATGATTTTCAAAGAAATCATTTTTCTTGTTTTTATTGACTTTTTTGGCAAAGAACGTCTTCAATTGCCATTATCTATTATGATAGCTATCTTAAAGGAAATTGAAGCGAGGTTAGATCACTGGCATCAGATGATTGATATCAGCTTCCTTCCCCCTCGCTATAAGTCAGACTACCAAAACTTGCGGACAAGAAGAAGTCATGTAATTTTCTAACCATATACCCTACCCTTTTACGGCACTATCCGCCAAGGGCGATTTTGAGCAATTCTGCCCACATAAGGTTGACCGTGATCAAAACGAATAAGGATACCGCGACGGTGTTGTAAATCGGATTTATCGATAACAATTTCAGCCTTCTCCCTTAAGAACGGCACCATTCTTTCATAGCGGCAAGATATAATAATTTTTGCCTTCTGACACAAAGAACTATGAGTCTTATATGAAAATTTCTCATTCAGCAAGACAACTGAATTTCCTAAAATAGTTACCTGAGCTGTATCCGTTGCAACAGCATGAATCTCTTTTAACCCAAGTTGTCGCAATATGAGTTCTTTAGCAAAATTATTTGGACGTGCCTTTGCAAACGTTGAAAGAGTCTGCCCATCATACCAATAGATTTGAGCTTCAGGCGACATCCAAATAAATGGATCTGGCTTAAGCCACAATAAACTGAGCGCAATGAAACAAGGAAACACACCCAAAAAGCGGATTTTGGTTCGCCAGAGGCACAACCACAGTCCCCCTATGGCCATCAGCCAAATAAAAGCTTCAGATGGTTTCCCTACTTGAATAGCGGCGCCAGGCAACGTTGCTGTCCAATGGGCAACGTTCGTCATCAGGGCAATCGCCTGATCCAATATATTAAACACCTTCTCAAACTGCCCCAAGGGTAAAAGCAGCACGCCCATCAACAACAAGGGCATAATCAGAAACCCCATTAAGGGAATAGCCACCAAATTGCCAATAATTGCCTGCAGCGATATCCGATTAAAAATGTAAAGCGTGATAGGAAGAGTCGCCACCGTAGCAATAATCGTTGAGGCCACAATACCAACACAATAAACAATAATACGACGCCACGAACCACCTTCGTTGGACCAGCTTTGCAAAGGTGCCCACCCATTCTCATAAGCCGCAATTAAAGCCATCACTGCAGCAAAAGATAAAGCAAAACTCGCGGACATCAGATTTTCCGGTTGGATTAAGAGAATCGCAATTGCAGCCAAGGCCAAAGTCCGCATCGATAGCGCTTGCCGGTCCACAATAGTCCCGACCAAAACAATACCAACCATGATGAAAGAGCGTATTGCTGGCACACCCATCCCTGAAATCATTAAATAGGCAATTAAAAAGGGAATCGTTAAAAAGCTTGCGATTTTCTTAAGGTTATAACGCTCAGCCAAGGTCATGCTCAAGCAGAGTCCTCGCCGAACAATCATGAAAATAAGCCCTGCAATCATACTTAGGTGTAAACCTGAAATGGCGAGAACATGGGCAATCCCTGCATCTGCATAAGCTTGGCGCGTTGCCTCTGAAATCCGCCCTCTCTCGCCTGTTACCAAGGCTGCTGCAATGGCCCCCGACTCGCCGGGCATAGCAGCAAAGAGAGCCTGCGTCACCTTTGCTCGCAGAGCTTGTACCGTCGACTGCGTGGCCGGAGATTCTTGCAGGGCCACCACTTGGGTCATACGCCCTGTGGCGGAAAGCTTTTTATAAAAAGCAGCTCGACCATAGTCATAACCATCTTCTAAGACTGGATTAGAAAAAGGCAATAAGGTGGACCAAAAGCGAATTTGGTCGCCAATTGAAATCTCCTGAGTTTCTTTTGCTGATAGCCTCACCCGCCGTCCATCCTTAAGCTTGATGATAAAGCGTTGGCGATTTTTCATAAATTCAATATCTTGGACGTGTCCAATAAATTGGCCTTTTTCTTTTTGTTGTAAGGGCAGCACGCGATCAATTGAGACTAAACGCCAAGTTTTATAATGGATTGCGGTAAAGCCCAAACTAACACTAAAACAAGCCGCCAGCAAAAATTTTAAGAATCGTGTTTGACGGCTTAAAAATAAAAGAATCCCACTAAGGGCAAAACACGAGAAGGATATCCAAAGAGCCGGTTCCGTTGGCAGGCATAAATAACTTACCACGCCTAGTCCCATGCCTGCTGGAAACCATAGGAAGAGTCGGCTAAATTCTTGTTCCAGAAGAACTCTTAATCGATCAACCATCGATTTTCCAGTTAAATAATTTTGGATAAAATAACATGAGTGTTGAGGAAAATTAAGGAAAATCCATCTCAAATGGATTTAATTCTAGCCCTCTTAGAATTAAAGAGGACAATAAATATTAGAAAAAGAGCCCCCTCCAAAAAATCTGAGGGGGCTCTTTTATGTCTATGTAGACTTATTATTTTTTCAGGTGCCGCTCAAAACGTCTCAATTCTTCTTCTGATTCCTGCAGAATACTTTGAAGATGACGAGCCTTCTGGTGGGCTTTCTTTGTTTTTTGCAGTTTCAATTTAGCCACACTCTCTTGTAAATGACGTCGGAGGGTGGGATATTTGAGAACACTGCATGACATCCCTTTTTCCCTTAATAAATTTTCCAATGCCTTAGTAACTTCAGGCACTAAGCGAACCTCAGCTCCTTCTTTTACCCTCTCAACAAAATATTGTAAAATAAGTCCAGAAATCACAGGCTCATTCTCTAAATTAACGCCACTAAAGGATGACCCCTTTTGTAGGGGATCGGCACCATAGAGCATACCCCGCGCCATCAGCTTCTTTCTCTCTGCTAAAGGACGACCAGAGGGGTCACCAGCAGCTAAGGGCGGATTGGTATAGTGTGATGCCTCGTAATCAACAAGTTTAAAATCAGCTCCTTTAATACCAATTGCATCAATTATTGCTAATCGATGAGCAAGCGGCACACCCTTTATCCGTGGAAATGTAGGATCCAACGCCATGTGGGTTGGCATATACGGCTGCCGATATCCCCACGCAGCTAATTCTAGATCATTAACGTCTGGGATAACTGACAAAAATTTATGGACTAAATCTACATCCCCCAAACAGATTGCGAAAGATAGAGGATTTGCCTTATCACTCCTCATTTGCGGCTGCATAGAAGAGGTCTGACTATAGATGAAATCATAATTGACAGGTTGTAAAGCAATATCTAATTTTTGCTTTGCCGTAGAAGCCCGGTTAAAATTTTCTTCAACTTGATCTAAATAATGATGCGCTCGCAATTCATACTCTTGAGCATAGCTCACACGGAGAAGCGCTGTAACGCTCAAAACACTCATTATGTATTTTAATATCTTCATTCATAATCCTTATTATTTATTTTAAAGGTAGTAAACTAGCATTGTTTTGTTAAGAAAACAGTATATGTCGCCCCCCAAAAAGGATAAATTCTCCTTTCCTTTCCTGTCAACATACTGTATAAATTTAAGATACTCGATATCAATCGGGGATAATTGTGTCCAGGCGATGATAGGGCTACTTAATGTACCGCATATCGGGCATGCCGAAACACAAACAGTTAACTTTAAACTTAAGAGAGTACAAAATGCCCAAGATGAAAACGAAGAGCAGCGCTAAGAAGCGTTTTAAGCTCACTGCATCCGGCATGGTCAAAATGGGCCAAGCTGGTAAGCGTCACGGTATGCGCAAGCGTTCAAATAAATTCATTCGGAATGCTCGCGGCATGACGACGATGAACGAAAGCTTTGCCAAAAAAGTTCGTACCTTTTATTTCCACGTTTAATTTTAGGGAGAACATAATATGGCACGCGTCAAAAGAGGTGTAACAACACACGCTCGTCACAAAAAAATCATTAAGATGGCTAAGGGTTATCGCGGTCGTAGCGGTACTTGTTTCCGTCCAGCAATTCAACGCGTCGAAAAAGGTTTGCAATATGCATACCGCGACCGTCGCGCCAAAAAGCGTACTTTCCGCGCCTTGTGGATTCAACGTATTAATGCTGGTGTGCGGGAATACGGATTAAATTACTCCACCTTCATGGGCGGATTAATCAAAGCTGGCATCGATATGGATCGTAAAGTTCTTGCTGGTTTGGCAATGTCCAACCCAGAGACATTCAAGTCCATCGTTGAAACAGTTCAAAAGACTTTAGCGAAATAAAAACAACCATTGGTTGATTTTTGAAAAGGGGGATTTTTCCCCCCTTTTTTATGCTTATAAAAGTTGTTCCAGCTAACTATTGCGAGTGAATTGACAAGCCAAAGGTCGGTACTTTTTAAAGAAACTTCTAAGAAGAACGAGCAAGGATAAGTCATATCCTTATAAAAAGCGAATGTAGTAACCATTTTTAAACAGCACCCTCCTTAAATAAAAATTATTTAAAAATACTAAAAAAATGTTGCAAAGAAGATTGCAATCATGACACTCTGTTCGAAATCCGCTTTGTTTATAAAACATTATCGCGGGTTTACAGAGATATCCCCTGTCGAGGCGGGTATCTGTTTTCTATTTTTAAATCCAAAAAATACGATCTTGAATCGCTGGGCAAGCTCGGGCTTATGGCAGAGCTAGCGACAGGATTATATTATCAATTTGAAGAGGTGAAGAACATGAAGCTGCTAAAAAATATTTTGACTATCCTAGGCGTTTCTAGTGCAATAATAACCAGAACTGTCTATGGAGTAGAAACAATGATAACTCATCAAGAAGCATCGGTTTTGATGACCGAAACGCCGGTTCCTAAGAATTATTTAACAGATAATCAGATTCGTCAAACATCCATAACTTTGGCAGATAAAATCAAAGGAAATGAATATCTTGGTTTGGTCGCTATTACACGCGGCGGATTGGCACCTACTTTATACTTATCAGAACAGTTAATAATTAAGGATATACGCACTATTTCCATTTCCAGTTATGGGGACGATGGTAAACAAGGTCACTTTAAGATTACCCACAAACCAGATTTAGCCAATGGTGGTGAGGGCTATCTCTTCATTGATGATTTGGTTGATAGTGGAAAAACTTTAAAATTGATTCGCTCCTTTTATCCAAACGCAACTTTCGCCGTTTTGTATGCAAAACCAGAAGGTAAAGACGCCACTGATTTCTTTGCTGTTGAAGTTCCTCAACATGAATGGCTTGTCTTCCCCTGGGAACCCGATTGGATCCCCCAAAGCTAACTTTTCTTACTAAATTACGCCATGAGGGATTTAACACCATCTTTCATGGAAACCTATCCTTCTCCCTCTGTATCTATCTAGAGAAATACTGAATACCCTTTATAAGGGGTGATTAACTCTTTTTTTTCCGCGACCTGACCGATTTTGTTAAAAGCGAAAAGCTTCCTAAGTTTCTTGTGCAACCGGCATCTTCAAGTTGATGGCATTGCCTCTATCTTCGATCAAAGACTGTCGGCACCTATTTAATTCACCCGGTTAGAAAAGGGGACGCCATTAGTCTTATTTTTTGCATTAAAGGTCACAAAATTATGACATTTTTGTGCCGAGCGAAGGGACGTACTGCCCTTCCCTTTTTCTCAATTAATTAAGACAGCTTCAAGTCTGCTAAGGTTTTGAGGTTAACAGAGAAAAGATCTACATCCCAATCTTCACTTAATAGCCAGTCATAATCTGCCCTATTCCTATCATTCATCATTAAGATAATTTTTCTGTCAGAGTCTTTTATCACCCAAGAAGATGGACCATTATAGTGAGTTATTTCTTGGATCCACCCATTTGGGTGATCTTCCTCTTGATAAGAATTTTTTGGAAGATGAGTAATAAGAATTGACCACATATTATATAAAGGCCTGGTTATCATATAAAGTTTTTCTGAATAGCTGAGACGAGTGACCTGGGCGGCAAAGCTGTGTAACTTCAGCGATAATTGAGGATGCTTTACGCCTTCATAAAAAATATTTCGGCTGATACCAATGTGCATTTGAAAAGGATCGGTAGGATAGAAAATAATACACATCGTCATTTCCACGTCCTTATGCCAGTCGTTTTCATTGCTCTCAAGAGAAAGATCAAATTTTTTCTTTAAATGGAAATAATTAATATTGAGTGCTTGTGCGATCCATACTTGAAGCTCTTGAGATGCATCATAACTTTTTTTGTCACTCCAATCTAAAATCCGATTATAAATGTCAAAAGTTTCATAAACACCTCGGTAGAAGCCATACTCACTAGAATCCTCTTTATAAAGAGCCGTTTCGCCATAGCGTTTCTCAATTTCAAATAGTATAGCTTTTGCAAAGCTCTTCCATCCCTGTAGATTTTTTGGATTTAAAGAGGGGCGTTCCATAACTAAGTAAAGATCATCGGCTAGCTTTTTTTGATACACATTGCGTTCAAGGATCTCTATCCCATCAACAGGAGGAGCGATCGAGCTATCCAAACTGTCCCTCTCCATTGAATAGGCGGGCATAAGTAGAAATATAGCTATCCATAAACTCATTGTTTTCATAATTTAAAACTTTCTAGTTAAGTATTATTTGTTTATTTGTATGACAATTAGATAGAGTCCAAAAGGTAAATCTTCCAAAATTAAAGAGATTTTAAAATAATTAACCCACAATCTGCAGGGGGTAGCTTTTAATTGAGGGTTACTCCTTTCAAATCCATATTAGGCCTTTCATTATTATTGCCATAGCCGCATCGTCAAATTTTTATTCTCGTTAAAGCTTACACTTTATAATGCCTGGGAAATCTTATTAGAAAGGGTTCAGGTGGCCTATGAAGCCATTCGCTTGTGGGAAAAATCCTTAAGCCCTCTTTATACGCAAGCGATAAGGAAGACAAAAGGACGTTGTTTCAAAAATAAACGGCATGTTGATGAGATGAGCATGAAAAGCAAAGGCAGAGGCGTAGATTCAAAACCCCTTCCTCAGCTCAAAGACTTCTTCCTAACAGGGGAGCATTCATGAATCTCTTGAAAATCAAAAGATAGAAATTTCCAGCAAAAGACTGTAGGCCAGACCTCCAAAAAGCCCTTGCAATTGTCAACCCCTTGTCACGACACCATCCTCTCCCTCTATCTAAATGGGGGGCATTAAATACTCTTTCCCCAGCATTACTTAATAACTTGATGATGCCGCAGAATCGTTACCAGAGAATATCCTCGCATATAACAGCCAGATTCCTTATACAGCTCTTGAGAAGTCATAAATGCTCAGGTATAAATGGAGAATCAAACCTCAGGAAATATAAAAATCATGACAAAAAAATCATCCGTCAAAATCGCTGTGGTCGGAGCAACAGGCAATGTCGGTCGCACCATTTTACAAATCTTAGCTGAACGGGGCTATCCCGCTCAAAACATTACGGCCGTCGCCTCTAACCGTTCTACTAATCGTTCTGTTTCCTATGGAGACAATGATGTTTTGGCGGTTCAGCCTCTCCCAAACTTTGACTTTTCGGGGTATGATATTGGTTTATTTTCACCGGGCGGTGAAGTTTCCGCTGAATATGCGCCTAAGGCAGCTGCCCAAGGCTGTATTGTTATTGATAATACTTCCCATTTCCGTATGGATCAGGATATCCCCCTCATCATCCCTGAAATTAATGCTAAGGCGCTCGAGCTTCACAAAAAACGTAATATTATTGCCAATCCTAATTGCTCTACCATCCAACTTCTGATGGTTCTTAAACCCTTGCATGATATTGCAAAAATTAAGCGGGTGGTGGTGAGCACTTATCAATCTGTATCCGGCGCTGGTCAAGAAGCCATGGAGGAGTTGACTTACCAAACAAAAGGATTATTTACAAATACGACTGTTGCGCCGGCTTGTTTTAGCAAACCGATTGCTTTTAATGTGATTCCGCAAATTGATGTTTTCATGGATGATGGATCCACCAAGGAAGAATGGAAAATGATGGTGGAAACCCACAAAATTTTAGATCCAAGCATTCAACTCACAGCCACCTGCGTCCGCGTCCCTGTTTATATCGGCCATAGTGTCTCTGCTAATATTGAGTTTGACTCGGCGATTTCCCCGGCCCAAGCTCGCCAAGCTTTACGTAAATTTAAAGGTATTACAGTCATGGATGACCCTGACAATCTAAGCTATGCCACGCCCTTAGATGGAGCCGGCGATGATGATGTGTTTGTCAGCCGTATTCGTCGCGATGCAAGCGTTGACCACGGACTGAACCTGTGGGTTGTCAGCGATAATGTACGCAAAGGAGCCGCCCTGAATGCAATTCAAATTATGGAATGCCTGCTCTCCACTCAGTAAGCTTTTAAGGGGGCGTCCTATAAGTCCCCTTTTCCCCATTTCAGCATCATGGTATGGTGGTCATACATTACAGTGAACCATTTTGTTCACCGGAAAAGGGTCGTTTAAGAGGGGAATTTTGATGACAGCAGACTTGTCAACACGTCTAAATCCGTATTATCGCATCAATGAGAATGAAGCCGTCACTACCCTCCTAGCTCATTTGGACAGTCTTCCCCAGCAAACAGAAATAATCAGCTCTGTTGCTGAATCTCTTATTCAGGGAGTACGATCGCAGAAACTCAAGGCTATGAGTATTGAGAATTTCTTGCAAACCTATGACCTGGGCAGCCAAGAAGGACTGGCCTTAATGTGCTTAGCTGAGGCCTATCTTCGTATCCCTGACCGTGTTACCCAGACAGCCTTGATCAGAGATAAAGTGGGATCCGTGGAATGGGCGCGCAATATTGGCCGGACTGATTCCACCGTCGTTAACTTAGTAACCATGGGCCTTGCAACCACCGATTCCTTCCTTAATTGGGGATTAAGTCAGGATGGGTTTAAGAGTGCTCTTGGAGCACTGACGCGCAAATTTTCTGAGCCCGTTATTCGGACAGCTGTTGGTCAGGCGATGAAGATTTTAGGACAGCAATTCGTCTTAGGGGAGACCATTGAGGCTGCCATTAAAAAGGCACAAGCGGCTGAACGGCGTGGCTATCGCCATTCCTATGACATGCTCGGTGAAGGAGCCAAAACAGCAGGAGATGCCGAGCGTTACTTCCAATCCTATGCTCAGGCTTTGAAAACAATTGCACACTACAAAAATGATCAGGATATTTATGGTCAACCCAGTATTTCTGTCAAACTCACGGCTATCCACCCCCGCTATGAATTGGCTCAGCGCGATCGAGTTTTTAAGGAGCTGTATCCTAAAGTACTTCACTTATGTGAAGAGGCAAAATCATCTGGCATTGCCTTAACGATTGATGCCGAAGAATCCGACCGCCTGCAATTATCCTTAGAACTTCTAACCAAACTATCTGCAGAACCCTCCTTGAAAGACTGGGACGGACTTGGGTTGGCAGTTCAGGCTTATCAAAAAAGGGCGACGCGCGTCATTGATTTTCTGTCCGAGACTGCTAAAGATCATCATCGGCGTTTCTGCGTTCGCTTGGTCAAGGGTGCCTATTGGGATATGGAGATTAAACGCACCCAAGAGCGCGGCCTCAGGGATTATCCTGTTTTTACTCGCAAGCTTAATACAGACCTCAGTTATATGGTATGTGCGGATAAGATGATGAGCGATAAAAAGGGGATTTATTCGCAATTTGCGACTCATAATGCCTATACAGCAGCCACCATTATGGCGTATGCAGACCATCACCAAGCATCCTTTGAGTTTCAACGCCTGCATGGGATGGGTGAAAAATTACATGAACAAATCGTCGCCCGAGGCATACCTTGCCGTATTTATGCCCCCGTCGGGGATCATAAAGATTTACTGGCTTATCTGGTTCGCCGTCTTTTAGAAAATGGGGCCAACAGTTCCTTTGTGAATAAAATTCATGACTCTGCAACCAATATGGAGGATTTATTAATGGATCCAATTGAGCAAGCTCACAGCAGCGACCAGCACCACAATCCAGTCATCCCCTTACCCACCCATCTCCTTCAGCCCACCCGCCGTAATTCCTTTGGTCTGGATTTGGGAGATGAAGCAGAACTCCGCCGTTTAGAGAAGGTTGTTGCTGATTTTGCAACAAACTTCCCCTTAACAAATAATCTAAATAATATTGAGGCGACGGCAGAAAATACTCTGACACTGCACGATCCAGCCAACCCAAATCAGGTTGTCTCTCATACGCCTCAGCTGTCTGAAGCTGACTTAAAGCAAACGCTGGATAAAGCGACCTCCGCTTTCGCTACGTGGTCCTTCGTACCGGTTCAAAAACGGGCAGAAATTATCGAAACTTTGGGAGATAAAATTGCTGAGGCTTATGATGAATTTATTGCTCTTCTCGTTTATGAAGGGGGAAAAACCTTTGCCGATGCAATTGCTGAAATTCGTGAAGCTATTGATTTCTGCTATTATTATGCTCAGCAAGCCCGCTCACTCATGAGTGACCCTACCTCTCTGCCTGGTCCAACGGGGGAGCGCAATGAACTCAGCCTACACAGTCGTGGCGTTATTGCGTGCATTAGCCCGTGGAATTTCCCTTTGGCAATTTTCCTAGGCCAAGTCACAGCAGCTCTCGTGACAGGCAACACTGTTTTGGCCAAACCGGCAAAACAAACACCAAGCGTTGCACATCGCGCTGTAGAGCTGGCGTATGAAGCAGGCATCCCCCATGACGTTTTACAGTATATTCCTGCATCCGGTCAGATTTTAGGGCATCAAACCTTGACAGATTCCCGGATCGCCGGCGTTGCCTTCACGGGATCAACCGATGTGGCTTGGGCTATTAATCAGAACTTAGCAGCCCGACGCTGCGCTATTGCTCCTCTTATTGCAGAAACCGGTGGCATTAATGCAATGATTGTGGATTCATCGGCTTTGACCGAACAAGTTGTCAATGACATCATTATTTCTGCGTTCCAGAGCGCGGGACAACGCTGTTCAGCTCTCCGTCTGCTTTATGTTCAAGAAGATGTTGCCGAAAAAACTATAGAGATGTTAAAAGGCGCTATGGCTGAACTTCAACTCGGCCATAGTCGTTTTATCTCAACCGATATTGGCAGCGTCATCGATGAAAAGGCAAAGTCAGAATTGCTCGATCATGTCAAATGGCTTGAAGATAAGGCAACCCTTTTAGCGGAAGCAAAATTACCCTCTTTAGATGGATCTTTTGTGGCTCCCCAGGCCTGGCTGTTAAAAGAGTCAAGTTTACTGACGAAAGAGGTTTTTGGCCCCATTCTCCATGTGGTAACGTTTAAAGGGCCAGAACTCCCAGCTATAATTAGCGACATTAATGCCAAGGGCTTTGGCCTAACGTTAGGCCTGCATAGCCGCCTTGATACCACAATCGATTATGTGCGTCGTCATGCGCATGTCGGAAATTTTTATGTTAACCGAAGCATCATTGGAGCCGTGGTCGCAGTCCAACCGTTTGGCGGCGAAGGCCTCTCCGGCACTGGTCCCAAGGCAGGCGGCCCCAACTATCTTATGCGGTTTGTTCATGAGCGAACCTACACGCAAGATACAACCGCAGCTGGCGGCAATGCGAGTTTACTCGCCAATGTTATATAAGAGTATACAATGAAAATTATGAACTTGATGCTCAGTCGAGGCCGTGGGGGAATTGAGCAAGCCTTTGTGAATTCGGCTCATGCCATTCAAAATTTCTCAGATTTTGAACAACTCTGCGTTATTGACCAAAGATCAACCGTTGGTGATCAGTTGACGATACCAGCTGTGAAAATCCATCAGTTTGCGGATTGGGATCCCATAGCAATTTATCAGCTCCATAAACTCATTAAAAATTTTAAGCCTGATTTGATTTTGTGTCATGGCAATCGTCCTTTAAAAATGACGTTACGAGTCAAATCACTTTTTGGTCTTTTAGATGCTAAGATTGTCGGTTTTTGTCATAATTTCAGCATTAAGTATCTTTTAAAGGCTGATGCGATTATTAGTGTTTCGAAATACATTTTGGACAATCATTTATTGACAGCTGGCTGTCCCAAAGAGCACGCCTTTCATATCCCCAATATGATTGATTTAAATGGCTATCAACCGATTGCCTTAAAACCTCGCTCTGAACCTATTGTCATTGGAACGATGGGGCGGTTTGTCAAGAAAAAGGGATTTGAAGACTATATCCGGGCCATCAAAATTTTGGTTGATCGGGGCATCCATATCAAAGCCATCTTAGGCGGTGGCGGAGATGAAGAGCAAAACCTTAAAGCCTTAGCCACAGAGTTAAAGTTAGAGGGGATCTTAGACTTTATTGGCTGGGTGCATGATAAACGATCCTTTTATCAGCAGTTGGATTTATTCTGCCTTCCTTCCCGTGAAGAACCCTTTGGTATCATCGCTCTCGATACCCTGGCTTATGGCTCGCCGATGGTCGCTACCCGCACCTCTGGCCCTGTTGAATTTTTGGTTGATGGTGAGAACGCTATTTTATGTAACCATACAGATCCAACAGATTTAGCCGATGCCATTGAGAAAATGCTTCGCTTTACGGAAGCCGAGCTTCACCGAATAGTCAATCAAGGATTTGCAACCGTTCGTCGCTATGATCTGACAACCGTATCGCAGGAGTTAGTTACTGTTTTGAGGGAACTGGAATAAAATATGGAAATTGTTTTCTCCTAAATCCCCTATCCTCCACCCAGGGCTTTTTATTTATTCACGGCTGAACCGTTTATGGCCATAGAAATGCGGTGCGCTCTTTTATATTTTATAATTTTATTGAGGAACAGCTTATTGTTTAAATAGAACCATTTTTATTCTTTCAATTAACAGGTTACCTGCAAGCTCTAAAAATAGGATGACTTTACGGGATAAATATTTATGGATAAGATTTTCCTCCTAACAGCATTTTTCCAATTTAGACCTCTTGAAGGAAACTCAGCTTAATGTATATCTTCAAATCCAATTAAGCTTATCTCCACCCACCAACAAATCAGAATTGTCAGCACGCGGGGTTAATAATAGTGGTATCCGACTTTATGATATTGATTTGGAAAAATCTCAGGATAAGCTTGGGTAAGCCATTCAAGATATCTTTGAGCATAGGAGGTATTCCATGCTCTCATTACTGTCTGCTCGCGTTCCCATTCTTTATAACTAACTTCCCGATAGTGAGTGGCACCATAAAAGAGTTCCGTTTCAGCAAGTACATTGTCCTTAAAACCAGCTTTTTCAAAAATACGCTGCGAGTAAGCATTACGGCAATCGACTGTCATATACTTGGCAATATGCTGAAAGTGTTCTTTAGCAAAATCAGTTAAATATCGAGCCAGGGCATACCCATGGCCGCGACTACACCACACGCTTTCAACAGAAACTAAATTGACATGCAATATTTCTTTGGAAAAATTAATTTCATAATTTATAGAACCAATAGCCCAGATAGGTGCCGTAATAAGGCATGATTCCTGGAGATCTTCAAGAATTTTAGGGTTATGGCCAGGATAGAGGACGACAGTGCCTGATAGCCCAGTATCCCCGAGGGATAAGGAGTGCCTGAGAATAAAGTTTTTTTTACAGTGATCACTGATCTGTGCTATAAAATCCCTTGCTCTTTTCCTAGATTCTTCATCAACAATTACTCCCCATTCTTTTCTTTCAATAAACCACTGTATCCACTCGTTTATTTCTTCCTCTTTCATTATTTTATTTTTGCGATAAAAAGCAACCTGTTCTTCTCTCTCACTTATTTCCCGAGCTTGCTCTGAGGAAGTTTCTAGGGAGCATATTATATTGTAGGAAGAAATGTAGTGTTGACATGCTTCATTGCTTAAATTCTCCTCCTCCTGAGAATTTCTCAGAAAAACCCGTGAGAGAAGATCAAAGCGTTTTCCCTTATAATGAGTCAGATCAAATGGGCAAGCATAAACCTTTGTTGGCTCGATGGTAAATGACCTCCTGCGATAAATGTCATCATCATTCCTAAAAGCCGTATCTATCACTTGGAGGATTATATTTTCTTGACTGACGAGCTCCCCATTCATACTTTTCTGTAAGAAACAAAGTACAAGGAGGCTGTAAAGAATATTTTTCATGAACATTTACTTTTTTAACAAAGGAATTAATTATTATACGTAAAAGATATTTTTAAGTTTTATTTGGTAAGATCTGGGTTGTACTGAACAAAATTACAAGTATTAAGCTAAAACTGTCAATCCCTTTTATGACCGGGGTCAGGATCCTCTGATTGCCCGCAAGAGCATGGACGCTCAGAACCGATGTTGGGAATAGAAACTGTAGCCTTTCACCATTTTTTTAATTCTTCTGTGATCGACTCCATAAACACTTGACGTGCTTTTTAATTCTTACCCCTTATCTATTACTTTCTCGCCTTCTAGAGGGGGAATATCTATAAACAGAGACAGCCCTTATTCTAGCTAAGATATACCAAACAACCATCGTTATACTGATGCATGCTAAAGAAGATATTAGAGTTTCTATCGAATGGTTAAGGGAAAGCCTTAGTCCAGGATACCCTGAAATAAATTGGATATCGATGAGATCATATGTCAGAAAAAAATATTTGAGAATCAAATGGGCCTTCTCTAAGATAAAGAAAAGACTTGTTAAAAGAAAAATGACAGCTCTCTTTTTCGACTTTGAGGCACCTAACCTTAATTCTAAATGATCAAACTTATATAGTGCTGCTTCGTTAATAACTTTATAAACGATCAAAAACATGAAAACACTGGATGCAACTATTATAAAATTCACATAACCTAATGCTTCAAAGCCTGAAAAATTGTCTCCTTCACTAAACAAACTAATCCTTACGGAATCGATAAACAGTATCGGTAAAAATGCTATAGCATATACTCTGCATAAAAGACGCCAAAAAGCTTGGTAGATATCTTTAATTTTTAGAGTTAAATCAGCATGATTAAACAAAGAAGGTATAGATAAAAATGGAGCAATTTTATTTATAGAGCCAAACTTTTTAGCAACTAAATACCCACCTCCGATTAACAAGAAAACTTTTACCAATCGACAAAACTTTGAATGATCATGTAAATCTATAGCCTCCATACCACAGCAAGCAAGACTTAAAGCAACCAAACTAACCGTGACAAGTCCCATAAACAAAAGCTTGAGTTTTAGAGTAAGCTCAACTTCATTTTCCTTCAAGAGGCTACTTTTTTGAAGCCATTTTAAGGTAACATAGACTTCAAGTAGAGGTCTTACAAATTCTATAATCCCCTGGAATATCCCCATACCTCCAAAATCATCTGAGAAATATGTATAGCTAAAATTTTTTTCAATGATAAACGTCCCGTGCGTCCAGATGACTATTTGATGAATTAAGCAGTAACGCCACGCAAAAGAGTAAGAAAACCAAAGCGCTGCATTGTGAGTTAATATCTTTTTTATCTTTTCACTTAAGTTTATACCTAAAAATCCTGATTAAATGTATTAAAAGTTGGAAATGGGCTTGATCTCTACAGATTTATAAGCTGTTAAGAGTGTTTTCTATCTCTTCTACTTTCTCCCTACCCAATTTTTTTATAGCAGCTTCACGTCTTTCTTGAGCTTCCTTATCAATAGTCTCATCTTTTATTTCAATCGCTTTTTCTAAACGGTGAATATCTTCTAATGCTTGGTGATACTCATTCGCGACTGCCTGATCCTCAAA